>SCQV01000350.1 GCA_004299085.1 Chitinophagaceae bacterium
ACTGTCATTCCCACATTATCCCCCTCCGTTTCCTTACCTTTGTCCACTAAACAGTTTCATTCATGAGTGAAGAAAAATCGCTGAATTTTATTGAGGATATTATTGAAGAGGATATTAAAAATGGTAAGTATAAAAGTATCGTTACCCGTTTTCCACCTGAACCCAACGGCTATTTACACATAGGTCACGCAAAGGCGATATGCCTGAATTTCGGGTTAACAAAAAAATATCCAGGCTATACCAATCTCCGTTTTGATGATACCAATCCTGTTACGGAAGAAACGGAATATGTGGATTCTATTAAAGCGGATATCAAATGGCTGGGGTTTGAATGGAAGAACGAACGATATACTTCGGATTATTTTGAACAGTTATATCAGTTAGCAGTAAAGCTGATTGAAAAAGGATTGGCTTATGTGGATGATTCTACACCTGACGAAATTGCCGAAGGGAAAGGGACTCCTACCAAAGCAGGAATCGCAACTCCTTTCAGGGAAAGAAGTATCGAAGAAAATCTCCGGTTGTTTAAGGAAATGCGCGATGGGAAATATAAAGATGGTGAAAAAGTATTGCGTGCGAAAGTAGATATGGCAAATCCTAATATGCAAATGCGCGATCCGTTACTTTACCGGATTAAGCATGCGCATCACCACCGTACAGAAGATACGTGGTGTATTTATCCGATGTATGATTTTGCGCACGGACAAAGCGACAGCATTGAAAATATCACACATTCCATTTGCACACTTGAATTTGTCCCCCATCGCCCTTTATATGACTGGCTAATAGAGAAATTAGAAATATTCCCCTCTCATCAATATGAATTTGCACGGTTGAACCTAACCTATACTGTGATGAGCAAACGTAAGCTTTTACAGTTAGTGAATGAAAAAATAGTTTCAGGATGGGATGATCCACGTATGCCCACCATCAGCGCTTTCCGCC
The DNA here is from genome assembly GCA_004299085.1 of Chitinophagaceae bacterium. Lineage (GTDB taxonomy): Bacteria > Bacteroidota > Bacteroidia > Chitinophagales > Chitinophagaceae > FW021-bin31. The sequence continues at coordinate 946 of SCQV01000350.1, forward strand.
GCCGTGGTTATACACCCGAAAGCATTCGTAATTTCTGTGAACGGGTGGGGGTGCAGAAAAGAGAGAACCTGATTGATCTGAGCTTACTGGAATTTTTTATCCGGGAAGATTTGAATAAAAAAGCACTACGAAGAATGGCGGTGCTCGATCCGGTAAAATTAGTCCTAACGAATTATCCTGAAGGGAAAACAGAAGAAATGGAAACTGAAAATAATCCCGAAGATATAAATGCAAGCCATCGTACCATTCCTTTTAGTCGTGAATTATGGATAGAAAAGGAGGATTTTATGGAAGAGCCCCCCAAGAAGTTTTTCCGTTTAGGACCCGGGCGGGCAGTACGGTTAAAGAGCGCTTATATTATTCAATGTACAGGCTTCAAAAAAGATGATGCGGGGAACATTATCGAAATCCAGGCTGAATATTTACCTGAAAGCAAAAGTGGCCATGACAACAGTGGCCTGAAAGTAAAAGGAACTATTCACTGGCTGAGTATCCCACATGCCAAAACTGCTGAAATAAAGTTGTATAACAGGCTATTTAAAATAGAAGATCCTGCCAACGCAGAAGGTGATTTTAAGAAATATATCAATCCTGATTCATTGCAGGTAATTCCTCATGCTTTTATCGAGCCTTCTTTATCAACAGCTAAGGTGGGTGAATATTTCCAGTTTATAAGAAAAGGATATTTCTGTTTAGACAAAGACTCTTCAACGGATAAATTAGTTTTTAACCGTACGGTTACCTTGAAGGACACATGGGCAAAAGAGAAAGATAAATGAGCAAAGAAACAATGAATGATATTAGTTGGTAAATGACTTATTCTTAAGAAGTGCCAAACGGTTTAATTTCATCCCAATGGATCAATTCACGATCTTATCCGCACAGCAACTGCTGGCAAAAGCATCCGGCTTGGCCTTGAAAGCAAAGCCCATCCCAAGAATATAACCCATTGCTTCGCGCAGAGCTTCATTGCTTTTGAAATGAGGATTGGTATTGATGTCTGCATGTACTTCCATGTCCACATCATATTCCGTGAACAAGTCACAAAGCTCATACGCAATTTCAATACTGCGTGCCACTTCTACGAGCATACGCTCTTTAATGGCGAATTTCTTGGTCGTCTTTTCATTGTTGATAAACATAAATCCGCCCCGGTGTTCACGAAGAAAAACAATGACAGTGGCAAATTCTGTTTCGGCACCTTTTACCTGGGAATCCGTGCCGATACATACTTTCAGCCGGAATCCCTTTTCTTTCTCGCGGATGATAGCCCGACGTACCTCATCCTTAATGGGGAAGTTGATAGGCTCCCCGTTGAATTTTCTCCAGTTCATAAGTGTAGTTTTTATGATTTAATGAGTGGGTAAGCATAGGCAATTCTATTAGTTAGTCTATTAATTAAAATTCTCACAAAGTACGAAGAAAATAATAATTCAAAAGAAATAATCAGGTAAGGTTATCTCTTATTTGAGTGCCCCTTATTTAAAACGGGAGCCGATTTCGCCAGATGGCCTGTTGCTTCAAAATCAACTGTAAAACTCGGAGTATGATTATCATCTGAGATTGAAAACAATTCTTTAAAAGAATTGTATTTCCTAAATACAGGAGGTACTAACTTATGAAAAAGTTTTCTTTCGTTGTATCAATGGCATGCTTCCTTATCGCAATAGCATGGACGGGTTGTAAAAAGACGGCTCCACCAACTGTTAATTGGGGAAAAGATGCGGTGATGGTAAGATGGGATTACGGGTATTGTCCAACATGTGGCAGATTCTTCATGAATCTGGGGAACAGGGCACGCTTCGATGGTAATTCTTGACACGTATCAGGTTGGACTCAATCAGTAACTTCCTTCTTTTCAGGAAAAGGTTATTACTATAAAGTGCCTTTTTTATAAGGATTGCCTACAAGCAGGACACCTCTTTTGGAAGATCCTATTTAATCGCTGACAGCATAGCATTAAGATAACCTCTTTCACATACCAGCCGGGGTAAACTTCACAATTCCGTTTTTCACCGGCTCAAGGCTATGAAGGTAAGTATAAATAGCCGCCAAATCACTGGTATCCATACCACCATACATGGTCCATGGCATTGGGGTTTGCATTTGCCCGGATTTTACTATAGGTGATTGATAGCTACTGTCTGCGTAAGACCTAAAAAAATGGACAAAGGCTTCCTTAGTCCAATTCCCTAATCCTGTTTCCTTATCCGGTGTCAGGTTGGCCGAGCGAACAATGCCATTGGGCATGTTAAATGCCCATCCACCGGCAAAAGGAACGCCTACGATTTTACCTTTTTCCTGCTTGGTGTGGCACTCCCGGCACCCGGCAATTTCAACCAGGTAATGGCCATAGGCGAGCGTATCGGATTTCGGAGGCAAAGCCATCGGATGTGCTTTTTGGGGAATAGTATTGATAATAAAATTCATAGGGAAATCTATATGTCTTGCCGGAGGGGTATTATCAATTGCGGGGAGTGTACGGATATAAGCAATAATGGCATTCACATCTTTCGGATCCATCATGCCGTAATAATGATAAGGCATTACGGGAAATAAGGCACCGCCATCTTTGGTAACCCCGGTTGTAATAGTACGGTAAATATCTCCATCCGTCCAGTTCTTTAAATTAAAGGGTGTAATATTATATGCATGAAAAGTACCCGGGAACCCCATCTTCTGATCAAACGTTTCACCGCCTTTTCCTTCAGTGCCCGGAATTATAGGCCCTGCAAATTTTGTCCAGTCGCGCGTAGAGTGGCAATCAATGCATACCGTTACATGGTTAGCTAAATAAGCGCCCCGTTCTATCATTGTCGGAGTAGCATGTATGGTGATATCGGGGGCAGGTCCTACATTTGGCAGGCCTTTTTTAAGATAAATCAATAAACCGGCAACCGCCAGAATGACAATGATCACAATAATGAGGAGAATTTTGAAGATTTTGCGGAGCATAGTAAGAAGCTTGAGGTTAACAAATTAATTTGAAACAAAGATATAAAATGATTCCGCTCAAATAAAAATTTATTTTGGGATAGCCACTTCCGTAAAGGTAAATTTATCTCCGTCAAACAAGCCTTTGTCACTAAGCTTGAGATGAGGTATCACCAGTAAAGCCATAAAAGACAAGGTCATAAAAGGAGCGCGCAGTCTGCTCCCCATATCTTTTGCCATTTTATCAAGCTGTCTATATTCCTTTGCCACTTCATAACCATCTTTGTCACTCATCAGACCCCCAACAGGCAAAGGCAATGTTTTCTCTTCCTTCTCATTGACTGCGCAAATGCCTCCTTTATTTTGAATTAATAAATTTACAGCCCTGCAGATAAATCCATCATTTGTACCCACCGCTATAATGTTGTGACTGTCGTGTGCAACCGAGGAAGCGATAGCCCCGTTTTTTATACCAAAATTCTTAATAAAAGCCACTGCCGGCTTAGTATCTTTATAACGGTTGACGACCACCTGCTTTAAAATATCATTCTTAATATCCGGAAGCAAAAGGCCTTTTTCCAAAGAAACATTTCCTACTATATTATTAGTAATTAATTCTCCATCCAAAGCTTCTATAATTCTTATTTTATCCGACACTGCAGCTATCTCAAAATCTTCAGGCTGTTTTAAAGTAGCTTGAAAATGATTAATTACCTTTACAGGAATGGATTCAATAGATGTTTTACCGTTTGCCGATACCATCTTTCCATTAATGAAAGTATGCAGTATATTAAACTCTTTGAGATTATTTACTGCAATAAAATCTGCCGGATCACCTTCTCTCAACAAACCAACAGGTAGATGATAATGCAGGACTGGGTTGATACAAGCTGACTTTAGCACATTAAAGAAAGGAATACCTTTTTTCAATGCCCGTTTAACCAAGACATTAATGTGTCCTTCCACCAGACTATCCGGATGTTTATCATCGCTACAGAACATCATACGATCGGGATAATCATTCAATAAATTAATCAACGCCTCAAAATTTCTCGCAGCACTCCCCTCGCGGATGATAATTTTCATACCGGTTTTTAATTTGTCCAATGCCTCTTCTTTGGTGAAACATTCATGGTCGGTGCTGATAGTTGTTTCCCCTTTTATACCGGCCTCTGCATAACGTGTTGCATCCTCTCCGCGTAATCCAGGTGCATGGCCATCAACAGGTTTGTTTACTTCTTTTGCAGCATCAATTTTTTTCATGACTCCTTCATCCGCGTGAAGCACACCGGGAAAATTCATCATCTCCGAAAGATAAAAGATATCATCAAGTTTCAACAATCTTTCTACCGCAACTGCGTCTAACGAAGCTCCCGCCGTTTCAAACGGAGTGGCCGGCACGCAGGAAGGAGCGCCGAAAAAGAATTTGAATGGAACCTGCCTCCCATTATTAATCATAAAATAAACTCCTTCTTCACCACATACATTGGCTATTTCATGCGGATCAGAAACCGTGGCAACCGTACCATGTACTACTGCCAGCCGCGCAAATTCCGAAGGTATCAGCATGGAGCTTTCTATGTGCACATGCGCATCTATGAAGCCTGGAAGAATGTATGAAAGAGAAGCATCTTCTTTTTCATTTAAGATTTTTATTCCTTTGATGAAAGTATCCTTGACAGTCAAGGATACCGGATAAATTTTCTCCTTAAAAATATCAACAAAATTGGCAGTAATTGTGAATGCATTCATGGAATAAAGGTAAGAGATAAAGTCGGGAGGTTAGAGCGAGTACAAAATATTATTCATATAATTCCTTCACTTCCAAAGCTTCTTTCATTATCTTTTCTGCCAGGCTTTTTGGCTGCAACACTTTTACTTTGGAACCATAGCTTAAAAGTACCATGATCAATTCCGTATTCAATACCAAATGTAAGGACACCCGGCACTCCTGATTATCGTCCCTGATGATCCGCTGTGACTGATGTAATGGCTGTGCTTTGATATATTTCCCCTGTTGCGGTGTAAAAGATAAAATTACTTTTTGCGGCTTCTCATCCGGAGATACAGTGATTCCAATTACGTTTTTAAAATAGCCGGTTTCGTCAAAATTTTTTTCATCAAAATGCTGATCTGTTGGCCAGATGTCTATGATACGGTCTAAACCGAAGGTACGTAATCCCGGTTTTGTTTCTTTGGTGCTTTTTGCAAAAACATAAAAACGGTTATTGTATTCCCGCAAGTGGTAAGGTTCTATACGATATTCTTTAGGTTCTTTTCGGTCAAAGGATTGATAGCGGATGCGCAATATTTCCCGTGAACCAATGGCATTGGCAATTTCCGGAATCCATTCCAATCCTTTGTATCGCGGCGGGGCATCCAAATGGATCAATTGCTGTTGCTCTTGTTCTTGTTTCTTTTTATTGATATTTACCGAATCAGCAATTTTCAAAATGGCATCTTCAAACTGACGAATAACAGGTAGATTATTAAATTGCCGTAGAATACCGATGGCAATTTCCAAACCTTGCAACTCATATTCAGTTACGGGCATATTATTGATAGAATAATCTGTATCGGAATAATAATAACCTTTCTGATAATGATCAAATTCAATAGGCGCCTTATAATTCAGATCGGTGCTGTCTTTCATATTTTTAATATCCAATAAAATAGTTCGCCGCGAGACGGTCTTTTCCATCTTATCAGATACATAAACGAGAAGCTGATCTAAAGAAGGCTTAGGAACCATGTGATTCCTAAGCCTTTCGTCAATAAGCCGGTAGCGGGTAAGCGCGTCTTTATTTAAGGGCATAATAGCATCAACAATTTAGCCGTTCAGCAATAAAATTCTATTATTGATTGGCGCCTGCTAAATTCTGCATTTTAGCAAGAATGGAATCATACTTCGAAGACACTGACTGGCTAAAGCTGACCCAATTTGTTTGTGATTGGCTGGAAGCCTGTCCAATCATAGCTTTCAGTGAATCGCGCTGTACCTTCAATGCAGCTACCTGCTTCTCCATCTTTGCCTTTAAGCTGCCTTTGTAAGTCTGTGAAGTGCTGTCCCATTGATGAATCCGCGTGTCTAAAATAGTCAGCGTACCGTTCCAGGTAGAATCGAAATTGGATACCTGGGAGCTGAAGGATTGAACCGTATTTTTGGCTGCTGAAGCCAGGCTGTCGGCTGCATTCTGTGCAGACTTCTTGGAGGAACTGTTACAAGAAGCAACCAGGGTAATAGTGCCGGCAAGAAAGAAAAGGATCATGACGGTTGCAAGCAAATTTTTCATTTGAAAAGTTTTATGGTTAAGAAATATAATATCCTTCGGATTGCAGGCTTTTGAAACGTAAATATATAAGAAATCGGGTAAAAAGAGAAAGAAATTATGTTACGGAAGGTGATTTATTTTTATCCTTTTTAGATAAGATAAAATTTTTTAATAGATTTGCGTAGCACCGTAGGGCTCTTAAATGAGCGGTAGAATATCTCTTATCAGCTTACATCTTTCCCATCCATCATGATTTTCTTCACTTCAATTTGTCCATAAACAACTTGCAAAGAAGGTTTTCCACCTTTCAAAATTACATTACCAAATCCTGTTTCCGTAGAAAGGAAACTTGTGAAGTCTCCTATTCTTGAGTCAACATACAACGTTTTATCTAATGCATCATATTTTACGCCGGTAAGCCCCTGCAATAGGGCATAACTGGACATGGCACGCGCGTACCAGTTGCCGCATTCATATTCATCAAACGGATTGCGAATACGCCCGTCATAACGGTTGCGACAGGCGCGGACAATATCCAGGCCCTCTTTCACTTTTCCCATAAGCATCAAATGGGAAGCCACTTCATATTCAATACCCGTCCATACCTCATCGCTGTAAACAAACGGCAATTCCAATTTTCCGCCTTTGGGCCAGGTGCATAAAAGCAATCCGCCTTCATCTCCCAGTGCATACGCCGGTCGCTGTGGATTTGCATGCTCACTGAGATTTTTCTTGAAATTATATGTATGAACAGACTGTAAGTGACTGAGCGTTTTTTCAGCATTCACAGGATCTTCTAACAAACACATCGCCGACATCCATGCTCCAATAATGCCGTCTGAAAGGCATCCCGTCCCGTATTGATATTTAGGGCCTTCTTTTTTCAAAAGCGCTAACGCTTCAGGCGAATATTTTCCTACAAAAGACTTCTCCGCTTCCTGCACCGGATTGCCTGCTTTCAAATCTTTATATTCTATTTTCTGAATAAAATATTCGCCATTGTATAATTCATTTTCCATGTATTTCTTCCCTTTGGAAAATAAATCTTCATACAAAGAAATATCCTGATGCTGCAATCTGCCCATTTTTATAAACGCATTTAAAGCACCCAGATAAAAGCTGGTACACATGCCATCCGGCCCCCAGAATTCAATGTCATACGTATTATGATGAGGCTCTTTCACAATGCCCTGATGTTGCGGATCCCATGTTTGGATACAATAATCAAGGCTCTTTTTCACCATGGGAAATAACTTTTCCATCCAGTCATTATTTCCTGAAATACGCCATTCACGATACACCTTCATGATGCCACCTAACTGTCCGTCAGCAGCAGCATAAAAATCATTGTGTACCGGACGGATAGGTAAATCAGCACGAAACATCTGATGCCCATCCACGCTTTGGTTTTCACAGAATTCCGTCTCACGCAGGCTGCGTTCTAATGAAGGAAACAGATGTGGTATGGCCTGGGCATAATTCCATACATGTGTACAGGAACCATAGCAGCAACCATCATTATCACTACAACCTTCAAAGGCCCACAGTCGCCCATCTGCCTGCCTTAAAACGGTAGGGGATTTTATAATCGTTAGGTTGGCCGCTACCGCTTCCATCACTTCATCCGGTAATGTACTTGCATAAAAAGCATCTTTAAACTGCGTTGACTTTTTATATAAATCCTGATAATTATTTTTCCAATAATCAGCGACTTCATGAATGTTTTTAAACTTACTGCTGTACCAGGGTTTGTATGTAGGATATTTATACTGATCATCTGTGGGTATTCCTAAAACATTCGGAGAAGTACAGCATCCTGAAGCAGGGTCACATTTTCCTTTTGCATCTAACTCCTGTTCAGTAGCATCTTTCCCAATTCGCAAATCCGAGTCAGGCACGTACCATGCCATCATGATGCGGATTGTTTTCTTTTCCCCCGGAGATAATTTGAAAGGAACATATAAAGAAGCACCCGGCGCATTTTCATCCACGGGTTCCCCGGCTTTTATTTCTCCTCTTTTAATGTTTTCCCATGCTACTGTCAATGGATCCCACCAGCCGCCACGGAACCAGCAATAATCTCCAATAGTCTTATCATCATCGGTAAATATCACAAAGTCACCGGCAAGCCAGGGTTTGTCTTCAGGCGCCGTTTGTGAAAGGACTAATCCGTTAGTTATTTTCTGAATACTGTTTTTACCACCTTCCTGCTGCATGAAATTCCGCGTATTATAAGAAAAGGTGACTTCAAAAGTTTCTTCTCCTTTATTTTGAAAATGATATGCCAAAGCGCCAACCGGCAAACTCGAATTATCCGCATCGGTAGGAACAAAAGGACTCCATCCGGTCATTTTTATTTCAATGGGAATATCTTTATCCTTTAACGTGACATAACAGAAAGGAAAACGCGCTTCAAATTCCGCGCTGCTGAAACGCGGTAAGCCATAATTAGTACCGCCTTCTCCGTTCCCCGCACCCGGCAAGCCGAACTTTTTCCAATTGGGAACAGGGCCTTCCAATACTTTGGCGCCATTTTTTAATCCCTTTATATATAATGCGGCAAACTGTCCTGGTTCATTAAACATCTGCGGGTGATGACGCACAGAAACATGGGAAATAGCCCCGCTGCCTTCTATACAAAACATACCTGCACCAATACCACCAACAGGAAAAGCAATACGGTTCAGATATTCACCTGAATATGTTCCGTTGAAAGCATGTTCGGATTTTGATATTTCATTTTTCTGCAGCCTATGTTTTTCTAATGAGGCGTTATAATCCTTTCCTGATTTAAGTAAAAATCGTGGCGCTGCAGTTATCCCTAATCCGCTAATGGCGGCCTGTTTTATAAATGAACGGCGGTTATTTTGTTTCATTTGTAATAAATTGATATAATTCGAAATACTTGCCGTAATATTAGCACAGAGGCAGACCAATTTTTCAATGGTCAAAATCCTCCTCCTTTTAATTTTGAAGGAACATTATTCTACCCAACAAACCTCATTTTTATAGTAATATGTATTCTCCTTCGAGACCAGACTTTATTACCTTAGTAATATTTATAGGCCGCCCCAACATCAGACCTTATTACTTTATTAACCTTCATCAATCACCTCTCCCATTTCAAAGTTTGTTGATAAAATTTGATAAAGTCATCATATTCTTTTTGAAAAGTCGCTTTCTTATGATGCCCCGGCTGGTTTAAAATATATTTACAAACTTTATCAATATCAGATTTTGAAACTGAAAAAGCAGCAGCAGAATCCTGCCATGAAAAATTGCCTTTACATAGTTTATTTTCGATAATGAATTTCTTTGAGCTATCTGCAATTTTCGTAAGAAGCACTTCCTCTGATATTTTTGGGGACCGGGAAACGAGGAAATGAACATGCTCCGGATTCGCATAAATGGCATATATCTTGGATGCAGTATTATTGACTATACCAGTAATGTACTTTTCTATTTTAATTCTATTGTCTTCCTGTATAATAAATGGATGCCGATTTTGAGTAATCAGGATGAAGTGGGTATATAAGTTATTATATTCAACTTTCATGATAATAAAGTAATAAGGTTGTTAACACAATTATTGATTCATCTATTACTAATGTAATAAGGTCAAATTTATGTAATAACATTCAAAGTATCTTCCTGCATAATAAATGGATACCTGTTTTAAGTAATCTGAGGATGAAGTGAGGCTATAAATTATTACACTCAATCCTCATGATAATAAAGTAATAAGGTTAACACGACTATTAATTCATCTATTACTACAATAATAAGGTCAAATACATATCATTAATTCTTAGATACAAGCATCCACTTCATCTAAACGCATTCTTCATATCATCAATTGAAACTCCTAATAACTTCTCTGCAATTTCATTCAAAGCGCTTTCACTTCCGGTAAAATGATATACACTCTGCCGGTGCGATAAGGAAGCACCCGGCTTCAGAAAAGCGGCCGGAGACACACTTTCCATTTCATAAAAAGGCCCCATCTGTGAACCATCCGCCAACGGTCCATCATTGTATGCATTCAATGCATCGCCGTCGAAGGTGGCGCCGGTGGTATCCCATTTCTGGTATAAATATTTTGCATCCGGTAATATATTAGTGGTAAGAATGGTGAGAGCCTGATTAGTAGCGTCGTAACTGCCTTCTATGCCTTTGGCACGGTAAGGAGGCAATCCTAATTTCCCTCTTGATTTTCCATCGGCTTTAAAGTATAAAATACTGTCTTTGAAGATTAGCCGGTCAGGGGGAATCTTTCCAAAATAATCAGTGGTAGCCATTCGTTTGCTTTTATCTTTTAACGGTTTAAATGGTATGGCGATAATCACATCCTGAGAAGGCGTAAACATATCCAATATCCAGATGCAGGGCATGCCCGTTTTTTCATCCCATGCAAAACTTCCTGTATTCGTAATAGTCTGATTTGTTTCATAGCCCACCATGGATACAGAATCATTAGCCGGTATCTGTAACTGCTGTTCAATGGCCCCTTTGTCCAATAATGAAACTTTTCGGTCAACGGCCATAGAAAGTTCGGTACCCCGATAATTTTTCAGTATCATGTCTTTATGCATGGAGACTGAAGTGGAATCTTCTTTTGAAGAAACCTGCCATGGCTGTGAATCAAAAGGAGGGGGGGTATGCCAGTTGCTGAAAACCATCGAAGAATCCGGTTTAAAGAACAGGGAATATCTTCCGCCTTCGGGACCAAGCCAAAAACGGTTTTCGCCTCCATACGCATTCATGTGTGCGTCTAACGGACCGGAGAATGATTTATAATGCACCCAACCAAAGCTGTGTCCGTCCAGTCCCTTCGCTGTAGAAGTAAACACTTTTGCCTGGTATTTGGGAGAAACAATGATTTGTTCGCTGCCGGTGGAGTTTTTTAACACCACTAATCCACGGTCTTCTTTTTTCAGAAAAGAAAGATCATAACCAAAAGTGCCTTGCGAATAATTTTGTGAAGCACCGGACTTTTTCTGGCTGTTATTACAGGACACGGCAATTAAAATGCAGGATAATAAATACGTGAATTTTTTCATATTGATTTAGAATGTATCCCACTCCGAAAGGAATCTCCAAAGGAGTTCTTTGAACCTTTGGACAATGCCACGAAGTCCGTTAAGGGAAATCTTTTGCAATCCTTGTGCCTTAGTGGGAAAATGATTAATAACTAATTTATTTCCAATTCATCTTTCGTTGGCAGCTTCGGGAACGGCGCGTGCGGCTCTGTTTGATACCAATATACCACACTGCTGATATCTGAGTGTTGTATCAGATAACGACCTCCGCTTCTCCATCCGAGATCCTGAATGGTTACTGTCAGACTGTGATTAAACCTGATAGGATCGGGTATATGCCAACGATATAAACCAAAACGCTGCATGACATTATAATGTCCATCGCCCCTTATTACCTGGGGCAAGCCGGTATAAGGCGTGGTAAATTCTGTATATTCCCTGCTCATGGTTCCGTTCGCATTTTTCTGATCCGAATCAAAGTCATAAGCACCGCAAAAATAATCTTCCGTACCCGTTCCATTTATAGTTGGAAATTTGGTATCCCCGTCAATATAAAATTTCATTTCACCTTCACCCCACCATCCATTGTTATGAACGCCCCATCCCAGATAAGTTCCTACATATTGCCCTTTTCCCTTTATACCGGTAACTAAGGTATCTATTCCACCCTGGGTTGGGTTGACACGATGAAATTGCGCATGAAAATACCCTGCATCTTTGGGAACATCTGTTAACGTATAGTCTATGGAGTAATATAAAGTCATCGGTTTAGTATCTATGTTTTGCATCGTAATTTTGCAATGCTTGCGGAAAGGCATTGTCCAATAACAATTTAATCCGCTGCCCGGATTGACACATACCGCGAGAGAGCTTATTTGCGCATATTGCCCCCACCCCATACAAAAGAAATCGCCGACCGGCGTTTCCACCGAAGGGGAGGTTTCATCATCCCAATACATTCGCAAAATAGAAAAACGCCAGTTGCCTGTAGGCGTCATCCAGATATGCTGAATAGCCCCCGGGCCGGCAATGTCAGCTATAGTATAGGTTTGCCCCGGTTGAATAATAATATAAGGATTTACTTTCCAACCCTGGCCTAACTCACGTGCGGCTTCCCGGGCATTGCCGTTTTCCAAAGTAGCCATACCGCCCTTTCCGGAAGCGCCGGTTGGATTTTCCGGACTGATAGAACGGGTTTGGGCATCTGAAAGACGGTACAGGTTGCCCATATTCATATCCAGTCCATTAAAATTTCCTGATTGGCCAAAAGCGGGAACAGAAGCAACTATTGCTAAAAATAAGATCAGTTTTTTCATACTATGAAATTTAATTTTTAATTAAATATTATGAATTGCCTGATCTCTGATCTAACGATGCCTGATATAAATCACAATAAAATCAGAGATCATCCAACCTGCCTTTGCCGGCAGGCAGGTCAGAGATAATTAAACATTCCCCTTTCTATAAACCTTCACTTCGTTCACTAATGTCCCTATATGCTCAATGTTAATCTCCACAATATCATTTTCCATTAAAGTAAAATCATTTTCGGGAACGAGACAGGTTCCCGTCATCAGGAAACTGCCATTAGGAAAATCACAACCGCGATATAAATAACCCGCCAATTCTTCCAAAGACCGTTTCATCCTGTCAATTCTTATGGAATCTTTGAAGCAGGTCTTATCTTTCCTGTAAATGGTCATGCTGATGGAAGTATCGGATGGTATGGATTCTTCAGATACATACAGGCAAGGTCCCAAAGCGGCACTTCTTTCATATACTTTTGCCTGTGGCAGATATAATGGATTTTCACCTTCAATACTGCGCGAGCTCATATCATTACCGATGGTGTATCCAATAATTTTCCCTGCGGCATTAATAAATAAAGTCAGCTCCGGTTCGGGAACATTCCAGGTAGAATCTTCTCTGATATTTACAGATTGCTTATGCCCCGCCACGCGATGTGCCAATGCCTTAAAAAATAATTCAGGTCTCGGAGCAGCATATACTTTATCATAAAAGTCGCCTCCTCCTCCGGCCTTAGCTTCTTCCATTCTGGCATCACGGCTACGCATATAGGTGACCCCTGCCGCCCACACTTCCTGGCTGCCAATGGGTGGCAAAAGATATTCATCCAATAAAGTTTCAACCTGCTGGATGGATAGCTTATCCGCATGTTTTGAATTTTCAACAAGATCAGCAGATAACGTTTCGGCATTGATCATCCCGTCCCAATCTCCCTGGAAAATAAAGTATTCTTCTTTAAATTGTAATATAATGCCTTTGGAAGTTTTGTATAGCTTCATCAGAGAAAAGATTATTTCCTCAAAAATACCTCAAAATCATCTATCTTTTTATCATTACTTGGCTTATTCTGATACAATATTGGCAAATTTCCTATGGAGATTATCCTATGGAGACTACATTTCATTATCCTTAGATAAAGCAGCCTTATTACCTGCTATTTTGGCAGCCATCTGAAATGGAATAGGGATTGTTATGTATTATGATCATGAACAACGTAACAACAATTGAGCAAAACGATTCGGCATTATTAGATGCTTATTCAAAAACCATAACAAGTGTAGTTGAACATGCGGCGCAGGCAGTGGTACATATACAGGTGGACAAAAACATCCCTAACTCCAGAACGCGGCGAACAGATATGAGACAGGGAACGGGTTCGGGATTTATTATCTCTTCCGATGGATATATTGTTACCAATAATCATGTGGTTGAAAATGCTGAAAACATATCCGTCACTTTAAGTGATGGGAAGAAAATCAAAACGGAACTGAGCGGCACTGACCTTTCTACCGATATTGCCCTTCTTAAAGTGTATGAAAATAATTTGCATGCGCTTTCGTTCGGCAATTCTTCCCAGTTAAAACCAGGTCAAATAGCAATTGCCATCGGTAATCCTTATGGTTTACAGCAAACCGTTACTGCAGGCATAGTGAGTGCTACCGGAAGAACCCTTCGTGCAAATAATGGCAGGCTGATTGATGATGTCATTCAAACCGATGCAGCGCTTAATCCAGGCAACAGCGGTGGGCCATTAATGAATGCCAATGCGGAAGTAATTGGCGTTAATACAGCAATTATCAATATGGCCCATGGGATTTGCTTTGCTGTCTCTTCTAACCTGGCAAGCAATGTAGCAGGGCAGCTCATTCTGTACAGCAAGATCAGGCGGGCACAATTAGGCATTGCAGGTCAATTAGTCAATTTAACCAACCGTATCAGGCAGGTAAATGAACTTTTACAGCACACAGGTGTATATGTGTTTGAAAAGATTGCTGACATAGATGCTGACAACCGTCAGATATTAATGGGCGATATCATTATTGAGTTCAATCAAAAGCCCGTTGCAAACATGGATGATTTATACAAACTACTTGACGAAAAAACCATTGGCAAAAAGATCAGTGGGGCGGTTTTACGGCAGGGAAGGAAAGAAATGATCACGGTCATTCCGGGAGAAGCAAAATAAATTTCTCCCAGGGGAATGACCTTGATATCACTGAATTACTCGCTAACAATGAATATGAAAACCTTTAAAAGAACCGAATACAAAATTACAGTCACCATAATGTCTTCCCTCCCATCTTATAAGCAACTTCTGATACAATTTTGGCAATATTGTTTTGTGGCTGATAGATAAGTATGTAATTTTATTCAATTAAATGTTTATTCTATGAAGCCAATCTTACGAAAAATAGACACCGGTTATAACTATTCTTTCAGTGTTCGGGAAGATGTAGGGCCTTATTTATATAACCACTGGCATTTTCATCCGGAGGTGGAGCTCACTTTAATCAGGAAAGGCGTAGGCATGCGATTGGTGGGAGACAGCATGGAACCTTTTTCAGACGGGGATCTGATACTGTTGGGCAGCAACCTGCCGCATTTATGGAGGAGCGATCCTGAATATTTTGATTGTAATGAAAGCCTGCATGTGGAAGCCGTCGCCATCCATTTCATGGAGGATTTTTGGGGTTCCTCTTTTCTGGAATTGCCTGAATTGAAAGGAATAAAAGAAGTATTGTATAAGGCACAAAGAGGTATTAAAGTATTGGGCAAAACTCAACAGAAGATATCTGCGCTGATGGACCGCATGCCCAAAGCAAAAGATGCCGAACGGCTGACATTACTCCTGAATATGCTGAATAAGATTTATTCGTCCGAAGAACACCAATTATTGTCCAGCGTCGGATTCGACAAAGCGTATGATCACGGAGATACTGATAACATCAATAAAATATACAATTATACTTTAGAGCATTTTCAGGAAAAGATTTGTATCCATGAACTGGCTGCTATTGCCCACGTGAGCCCTAATTCTTTTTGCCGTTATTTTAAATCCAGAACCATGAAAACTTATTGGCAGTTCTTGTTGGAAGTAAGGATTGGGTACGCTTGTAAGCTGTTATCTGAAAATAAGATCAGCGTTTCACAAATTTGTTTTTCCTGCGGGTTCAACAACTTGTCAAACTTCAATCGTCAATTTAAAGAAAAGATAGGCCTGACTCCATCCGGATATCTGAAAGAACATGCCAAAATAATAAGAGCTATCTGATGATTTTCAACGGCGAAAATCATTCGTATGATATTTCATTTAGTTCTTCGATATGATAATCGGGACATCCGCCATGCTTTTGTGCAACCAGTGCGCCCATTTTATTAGCAGTTTCCAATGATTGCTCTAAAGAAGCTTCTTTCAAATATCCCGACAGAAAGCCTGCTAAAAATGAATCGCCTGCGCCTATGGTATCAGCTACTTCAATTTTGTATGCTTCTTTAAAAATATAATGACCATTGCCGAAAGCGTAACTACCTTTCTCTCCTGCCGTTATGATGACCGTTTTAAGATGAAATTGCTCATATAAAGTTTTCACTTTAGATAGCTGGTTTCCTGCAGCATTAAACCATCCGGCAATAATATCCAGCTCAGCTTCATTCATTTTCACTATATCCGCTTTCTCCAATAATTCATGTATTATTTGTTTTGAATAAAACGGTTCTCTGAGATTAACATCAAAAATCTTAACCGGTATGCGATTTAATAAATGGAGCAGAGTATCGCGGGAAAGCTGATTACGGGTAACGAGTGATCCAAAAACTATGTACTTCGTTTTGGAAGCCATCTCGTCCAATTCATGATTCAATTCTATAAAGTCCCACGCAGTGTTCTGGAAGATTTCATAGCTCACTTCCTGATTAGGATGTAAT
>SCQV01000351.1 GCA_004299085.1 Chitinophagaceae bacterium
TTAATCCGATGCTTGGTTTTTGCGGCATCATAAAAAATGCGTTAAGAAAATTTAAGCGGATGGCGTTAAGAAATGAAATAAATGTTACAAATGCTATGTTTGGAATAATGTTAGTAAGTCCCACAACTGCCCGGCGATATTCAAAAGATTGAGCTTATTTCATTTTAACCATCCGCTTAAATTTTTAGCAATTTTTTATGGGGCCTTGAACTTTTGGTTCTTTTGGTTCAAGCCAAAAGAACATAAAAATGAAAGAGAAAAATTTAATGTTTAATGTAATTGATCATCAACGATTCAAGGGATGTGTCATTGGCAGCGTAGTCGAAGGAATGCCTCATCGTTTTTAAGCAAGGCTATTCATCTTCCTACGAATATTTTCTTTCTCTGTTGTCGTTTTTGCTAAGGCATCAGCTTTTTCCAAATTGGCTTTTGCTTTATTATTATCCATATTTTTATAAAGCTCACCAAGCAACGTAAAATAAAAATAATCATGAGGAAACTGTCCTTTTTCAACCTGTGACAAGGCAGCTTGTTTTCCTTCTACTTTGTACAATGCATACAAGCGATTGAGCGCTACTGCCGAAGAATAGTTTATCTGCAAAAGCAAGTCGTAATAATGCAGAATATTTTCCCATTTTTCATTCGTATCTTCTTTTTGGCAGTGCCAGAAAGCAATACCCGCTTCCAAATGATAGGAACTGATCTCGTTACCTTGCGCGGAACGTTCCATGTATTCTATTCCCTCATCCATTAAATTTTTGTCCCAGAGATTTTCATTCTGCTGTTCATACAAGATAAAATCATGATCGGCATTCTGCCTTGCTTCAAAACGTGAAGCATGAAAACACATAAGCGCCATCAGGGCATTGGTTTTAGGAGTATTGGTCTTGTCATAATCAGTAAGCATTGTACCCAATCTCATAGCTTCCTCACTCAGTTCCTTACGCAATATTTTATTCTGTGTCTTGGAATAATAGCCTTCATTAAAAAGCAGATAAATAATATGTAATACATTGTCAAGCCGCATAGCTATTTCGCTTTCGGAAGGCAGTTCCAGCTTTATTTTTTCAGTACGTAATTTCCCCTTTGCGCGGAGTAATCTCTTGTTGATGGTTTCTTTGTTTGTTAGAAATGCTTCTGCAATTTCATCAATACCAAAACCGCAAAGGACGCGTAGTGCAAGTCCAATCTGTGATTCGCTCGTAATCGAAGGATTACAGACGGCAAACATCATTTGCAGTTGGCTGTCTTTGATATTTTTGGAAGAAAAATCCATCTCTTCTGGCGTAAAGGAGCTATCCTGATCTGACTTGATCTGAGGAACTATTTTTTCAGTAAAAATTTTATTTCGTCTGAAATAATAAAGCGTTTTTTGCTTTGCTACGGCATATAGCCAGGCGGTTGGGTTTGCGGGCATACCTTTCAAACCCCAGGTTTCGGCGGCAGTTAAAAAAGTTTCACTCACAATATCTTCGGCGGTTTCAATGTATTGCAATCCAAAAGTTTTACTGATGACTGCCACCATTTTTGAAAACTCCTGCTGGAATAAATGTTTTAAAGATTCCTGTGCGTTTTCCATGCCGTAAATGTAAGGCAAGAATCAGTTACTTCTAAAATCAAAAATCGTCAATCATCAATCAATGTCGTTTAGTTAAGCAGTTGGCGGGGACGCACAACCGCAGCAAAAGCTAATGTTGGCGTCCCCGCCAACATTTCAAATAACGTTAACTAAACGGCATTGAATCATCAATCAAAATACATGTGTCTGATTTACGAATAATGATGAACGATTTTAGATTTCAGCGGTCTCTTTTCTTATACCCAATTGAAATCAGGTTTTACAGCGTCCTCACCTCCCTCACCTCCACACTGCCGCCGATAGTAAATACAGGACAACCTTTTGCTATTTTTTCAGCTTCATCCATAGAAGCTGCTTTAATGATGGAATATCCACCAATTATTTCTTTCATCTCGCAAAATGGCCCGTCTGTAGTCACGTTGCCGGGCTTTAAAACGCGACCGGTATTTTCAAGGCGGTTGCCTCTGTCAGTCAGCTTGTTTTGGGTGGCGATGCTGCCGATCCAATCCATCCATTTTTTTGTAAGTGCCTGCATTTCCTGCGGGTTTCCGGTTGGCTGATTTTGATAATCTGCCCTGAAGAGCAATAAGAAGTCTTTCATTGTATTTTGTTTTTATTGTTTTGAAATATGGATGACTGAATTATTCAAACTATTAAGAAATTAAGAATAGATAAGATCTTACTTTAAGACTCTCATTCTTTTAATGGTTTTGTTCTGTTAAAAATATATCAATTATTGTTAGCCTGCACGGCATATTGTCCGGGTTGGTAAGTTCCCACTGCTTCCGGAACAGGGAAAGCAATATTGAGCCTGTTCCAGCAGTTTATGGCCAATACAGCCATTGTCAGATCCATTAGCTC
>SCQV01000035.1 GCA_004299085.1 Chitinophagaceae bacterium
CCACTTTCGTCCACCAGCGTGCCATTGAAGCCATGCAATACTTTCTGCGGAAACCAGTGATTTTTCCCTACGCAATAAGTATAATACCCCCCCTCCTGCAACATACGCGGCAATTCATATTTATATTCTCTGGCCACTCTGCCATAACCCAACATACCATTATGCCAGGGAGTCATGCCTGTGAGAAGACAGCTTCGCGCCGGTGTGCAACTGGGAGCGGGACTGTATATCTGGCTAAAAAGCGCCCCTTCTTTTGCCAGGGTATCTATGTTCGGAGACTTCACGGCTGCATTACCTGTACAACCTAATGCATCCGCACGATGCTGGTCGGTCATAATGAAAATTATATGAGGCTGTGCATGATTTTTAACCGGTGGTAGTTTTTTCTCTGCTTTCTTATCTGCACGTTCACCGGCATAAGACATCAATGGGAACATTAGTTGCGATCCGATTGCTAACCCACCTAATTGCTTTATAGCCTGCTTGCGGGAAATATTTTTTTTAGCCATACTGATGATTATTGAATGGCTAAATTACTTTCTTATTTTTTCTTATAAAAATATCCTGTGGAATTATTATTTATTGAATAACTTACTAATCTCATTCTGTTTTGCCCATTCCTGCAACGCATTGATGGCAGTATATAGTACCCCTGCCCCACCCCGGAAAAGTGCAGAGCCTGCGGGTTTTCCTTCACGGGTGTACCATTCATAAAAGCCGTGATTAGCAATTACTCTATTGATCATGGGTTGTATCTCGTTATAGGCCTCTTGCGCAAAACCATATTTCACCAAAGCAGTAATCATACGGGCGCCAAACCAGGTCCAATCGCCGCCATTTTGATAACCATACGGATACATTCCTTTATTCTTAAAAAAACCTTCGGGATAAGGCGGATAAACTGTTAACCCAATAGACGTTGCACCGGAAGCTTTTACATCTTTCAACATTTGCTCATTGACTTCCTGTATTTCTTTTTTGCTCAATAATCCGGCTTCTATGGCTACTGCCGTACCGCCATGATAATTGATTTTGTTCTCATCAAAGGATGGTGGAAAAGGGGATCCATGCAAATAAATATGAGGTATAAATTTCTGACGTTTTTTATCCCATAAATATTTTCTGATGTTTTTAATAATACCTTTCCTTACCATACTCCAATGATTTTCCGAAGGAAATAGCTTAAGGTAATCATTCAGTGCTATCACGAGCATAGCATTATCGTAGATATCAACAGCGAGATGGCTGAGGCTGTCCATCCGCACTCCCCAGGGAGTTTCCGGCTGCACGTCACCCCAATCTACCGTAGTGGCGCCATAAATAAGTCCATATTTGGGAGAATATCGTTTTGTCATTAAAAATTGTAACGCATCTGACATGCGTTCTTTCACAGATTTCCCATCTATCATGTCTGAAAGAAATTCAGTATCTTTTGTAGCTTCTACATATTTATATATTGCCTGTATGAGTGACGTTTCCTGATCAGTTTCCACCGTGTTTTTATGCCCTGCAAATTCCGGCGCATTTTTACTATAAATATAGTCATATCCCACATCTGCTTTACTTTTAGGTATATATCCGTCCACAATATCACCATCTTTTTGCTGCATTTCAAAAAATACTATCAGCCGTTTCTTTACAGAATCAGCGGGCATTACTTTACAGGAGAGCGTCATAAAAGTATTGAAATCGCGAATCCACACTTCGCCATAGCTGCTGCCGGCATTAAAGCCTGTTTTTAATAAGGCTTCTGCCATATCTTTCACTCTGTTTAACGAAGTATCTTTAAGAATCAATGCCGCGAGCTGATGATGATCCTGCGCTTCAGCAGATAGCCTTAATCCCGGCAGGCTGTTTACCATCATGGCAACAGCGAGGCCCCATTTTATAAATCTACTTTTCATAAATTTTATTTACCAACACCCCATTTTTTATCAGGTTCCGGCCCCATACTCAATATTAATTCACCGCCTTTTAATAATTCATCGGCCGGAATGAAAGGAGTATTCAGCTTTTTACCATTCAGTATGGCATTTTGAATATAGATATCTTTTTTAGACGCATTTTTTGCAATAATGGTAAACGACTTACCCTTGCCAAAACGATTACCTAAATCAATAGTTATCTTCTTATATAAAGGACTGGCTATTGCATATTCAGGATCAATGCTGCATCCTCCGTCCACCTGAAACAAGCCGATAGCTGCCATTACAAACCAGGCGCTCATCTGCCCCTGGTCTTCATCACCGAGATAAGCATCAGATAATCCATATCCATAATAACGATCCAAAATAGAACGGCTCCATTTTTGTGTCAGCCAGGGTTTGCCGGCATAATCAAATAAAAAGGCAAATTGCATGGATTGCTCATTACCCTGATCCACCGGATATTCCCAGTATTGTTCTTCCGGAGCATTAAAACGTAAAGGATAGCTTTGCTCAAAGCCCCAGTCCAACCTATTGACGAATGTGTCTTTACCGATCCATTGAATTAATGCAGGAATATTTTGTGGAACATAATAAGTAAGCTGCCAGGCATTGCCTTCTACATATTGAGCGTTTTGGCCCGACCGTAAAGGATCAAAAGGCTCCAACCAGCTTCCATCAGACTTGCGCATTTGTGCATAGCCGGTTTTCCTGTTAATGGCATTTTTCCACCAACTACCTCTTTCGGAGAATAATTTGTATTCTTTTTCATTCCCGATTGCTTTGGCAAATTGTGCTACTGTCCAGTTATCATAAGCATATTCCAGCGTGTTGGAAAAACGTCCTTTATCATAAGGCACATAATGATATTTTAAAAAGGGCACTAAATCGCGATTACCGGCTAATCCATTTCCTATTTTCCAAGCAGGCTTCGTTTCCATTTTTATCATGGCATCCAATGCCTTTTTGGTATCGAAATCACGAATACCCATTTGATAGGCTCCCACTATTAAAGGTATTTCGTGCTCAGCTACCATTACCGGAATATATTTCATTCCTGCCGGCCCTTTTGCCAAAGCGCCGTTGGCATCATACATGGCTAATTGAGACCTCACCCAACGCAGCGACCATTCAGGAGTTGCCAGATTCCAAAGCTGGTTCAAATTCCAGAAGGTATTCCAGAATGCATCACAGCCCAAAGCCCGGTCAAAGGTATCTTTTAGCTGCTGTACCTGTCCCGTCGCATCCATCCATTGACCGTTCACATCACTATATGTATTCCTGCCACACAAGGCACGATACATGTTAGTGTAAAACCTTAATTTCTCCCTTTGATCATCTGTAGAAATCTTTATTCTGTCTAAAAGAGAATCCCAGGCATTTACATTGTTTTGCCTGACTGCATTAAAATCCCAGCCAAAAGGTTTTGTAATCTCCCGTTCCAGATTTTCTTCAGCATTCTTAATGCCCACATAAGAAATGCCGGTGCGTACCTGAACTATACGCTTTTTAGTTGTGTTAAACTCTATGAAGATTCCCGTGTGTTTGGGATTTTTAGCGCTTAATTCTGAAACATCGTCTTTTACCGTACTATCCACCCAATAACCAAAATCCTTTACCGGCTGATCAAATTGCATCACAAAATGTATGGTATAATTCTGATCAATGCCCTTTCCCCAAACATCCGGCGCTAATTGTTTGCTGAAACCTTCAATAGTATGATTATTTATTTTTTTAACCTGTACATCCTGTACTTCATAACTATATTCTGCCGGCGTAGTGAAATCCACTAGGACCCTTGAAGTGTCTTCTTCCGGAAATGTATAACGCTGGAAACTGCAACGCGTAGTGGCCGTCAATTCTGCCCAAATATTATATTTCAATAAATGAACCTTATAATAACCTAATGGCGCTTCTTCTGTTCTTTTATCAATGCGTGAACGGTAGCCAGTGGAAGGATGTTCCTGGTCGCCAACTTTCGTTATGAGCGGTCCGTTCACCGGCAGCATAGAAAGTCCGGACATAGTCCACTCATGAATATGGCTGAAGCCGCCCACACTCTCAAATATTGGATCATAACCCGCATCCCATCCGGCATTTTGATTATCCGGACTTAGTTTCACCATGCCAAACGGCATCCATGGCCCGGGTGCAATCATCCATCGGGAATGAGCGCTTCCCAACATCGTATTTACATAACCGGCAGGTGTCATTATTTTTTGAGAAGATCGCAAAACCATGCCGGAACGAACTATCCGGTCATCAACTTTTATCTCATAATGGCTTTCTTTATTCTCAGTAACGGCGGGCATGGGAGCTTCAAAAATATAGCGCCCCTGCTCTATCTTTTGCCTGAATATTTCTTTTCTATCTAAGAATGCCATTAATAAAGGTTCGCCTGACAGGTGTTGCACATCAATCAACAAGGGCTGAGCTGATTTCCCCTCATGATGTATCTCGTAATTGGCTGCTTGTACATTTCTGACAAAGGCGTGCTCCGGTTTTGAAATTTTTACATCCTCAGGGCCTTTCAGTCTGATGTAGTCAAACACGATCCAGGATCCCCACAAAGTAGTCATGCGTATCTCGTTGCCTCCTTCCTTGAAAGCACTTGCAGGTATAGCAATAGTTACCGTATAACCCGGATAATCCGAGTGAGCGCCTTTTAAGGTGGAATCACCGGAACCTTTAGGTAAATGAAACTCCCATGAAGTATCATTGACCGTAACTTTTAGTTTTGGTGGATTTTCTGCGCTTATATCCAGTAATCCTATATTTAATTCAAACATCCCATGGTTAGGAAGATGATTGATGCCAAACAAAATATTTTCTACTGCAGCACGCCATCCTGCCAAACCGGCTGAACCGCCCCAATTATCCGATGGGCCGGGTAAAGCATAAGGCCAGTCTTCCCTGGGATTAGAAAAGCCGATGAGATAAAATTTATTTTCCCATCCGAAATCTTTATCGAGAAAATCCTTATACCCCGAAGGAGCCAACGCAAATTCTGCATCGCTGTGATCCGGTTTGCCGATTTGCCAGAGTGTTGCTGAACTTTTGGATTGAGCAAAGGCTCTTTCAGATGATAACGTAATTCCCGAAACACTCATTATTATCACTAAGAAAGAAATAATATTCTTTATCATCTGAGATTATTTTTTAAACTTATCAAGAAATATATTTATGGTTACCCGGTCTGTCAATTTTAGTAATAATACTAAATAGTTAGGTAATTAATGATTATACAGTGGCTAAAGCCCTTTATTCCCGCAATCTTTTTTAGCAGTTGACTTCAGTCAACTGCAATGAATATGTCAAAGGCTGAAGCAACTGTAATAGATATCAATGGACTATCTATTACAGCCTGCTAAAGCAGGCTGATTTTAAAAGGCCCTATCAAAACGGGCTTTAGCCCAATAACGAAACTTAACCACCTAATTCTATTAAACAAATGTTATGTACGACACTCAATATCCCGGATTCTGAGGCCTGAGATTAGGATCACGCTGCATTTCTGTAATGGGTAAAGGTAACAATAGATCCTTTTCAGAAAAGTTTTGCCCCCGTCCGTTATTATGGCCTATAAAATCTGAAAAAGTCACCTGATGGTTATTTCCTACGTCCGGATAAAGTTTGGTTCTTACCATATCAAACCAGAAATGTCCTTCCATAGCTAACTCCCGGTATCTCTCAGCCAGTATGAGGTTGCGCCTTCCTGTCTGATCGGATGGAATAGCCGGCGGATTTATATAAGCACGATCCAGAATGGGTTGCAGATAAGGAGCCGGATCCTGCCCTAACGCATTCGCTGCTTCTGCTGCAATCAGATAGACATCATCCATTCTATATACAGATAAGTATTTGCCTGAAGCAGCCGTGCTGAAGAGCGCAGTGCTATCATACCAAATATAGGGCAACGGAGTGGGAAAGTTTATCGTCGTCAGCGTTCCGCTATTATTGATATAGCTAAAATTGCTTGCATAATACTGGTGGTCATGCCGCCTGATATCATTCGCACTATCATACATATTCAATAATTGTGTGGATGGCACCCATGGATTCGTGACAAGTGTGTACTGGACTTTCAGGCTGGTGTTTGGTATGGGATTTGGAAAGGTATTGGGTAACGTATATTCAGGAAAAGCAGATTGCTGTATGGCGCTGTTAAATTCCAAAAAATACAAATAGGCACTCCCCTGATCATAATTAGTTAATCTGAATTTATCAAAGGCAGTAACATTACCTGAAGACTGAAATAGTCCATAACCTCCACTGCTGCCAAGCAAGGCTTGCGCTGTTACAAGGGCATTTTGATAAGCCGGTTGTCCTTTCTGAAGAGGATATCCGGCCATAGTCAGATAGACCTCAGCAAGCACACATTCAACAGTCCCTTTGGAGATCAGATTCCCATTACTCCCCATCGGCTTATCTGCTAAGTTTCCACTGTCTTTTGCCCAGGTCAGATCATTGACGATGGCATTATAAACAGAATCCACCGAAGTACGGGGGGCATTTACATTTTTTACAGAGGTATAAGGATTAAGAATTAAAGGAACCGCACCCCACATTCTGACTAAATAATAATAGTCCAAAGCTCTGAAAAAACGGGCTGCAGCTAAAAGCGGCGCTTTATCATTAGCGCTTATATTTGAACTGGCACCCACATTGGCAATTATTGAATTTGCACTGGCGATGGAGCTATAAAACCCAGACCAGAAACCGTCTAAATAGCTATCCTGGTTATCCGCAGTCTGAGTTAAGGTAGTATAATACCTAACAGCAGGATTTTGAGCTACCACATCATTAACCATACCGGAAAAATTATCCAAAGTAAAATTTCCTGTCCCATCATAGAGAGAACCATTGATGGCGAGAAAATTACCCGGTCCATCGCTTTTATTATAAAGCCAGTTTACGGCACTCGTTGCTTCCTGAACAGACGAAAAGTAAGCGCTGACCGGAATAGCACTGCGGGGTGATTCCTGGAGGAATTTATTACAACTGCTTAGAAGCAGCACTCCGAGTATGCCTGATATTAATAAATTTTTCATAATGCTGAATTTTCTTGTTTTTAAATTAATGCAAGTCATATTCCTTAAAAAGATGCGTTTAAACCAAACGTAAAAGTTCTGGCTTTTGGATATTGATAAAACTCAATATTCTGCCCATAAGGAGGAGTGCCGGTAGAATTCCAATTGAATGTGATATTCTGTGGATCATATCCTTTATAAGAAGGAGAGGTTATCAGAAATACATTCTGCCCGCTAATATAAAACCTCAGAGATGAAAGGCCGATATGTTTTATTACATCTCTGTTTAAATTATAACTAAGAACTACATTGCGCCCTCTGATAAAGGATCCATTAGCCACCCAGTGGCTGTCAAAAACGGCAGATTGGCCTGCATCAGGTGCAAAACGCCATTGCTGAATCGGTGTATTCTGATGATCCGGAGTCCATGCGTTCATCACCGTTTCTAAGGAATTACTATAACCGGTTCTGTCTTCAGAAGAGAAAAGAAATGCCTGCACTATGCTGGCTCCCTGAGAAAATTGTAAGTCCACCAACAGTGAAAAGTTCTTGTAAGTGAAAGTATTGTCAAAGCTTCCTGTCCAGTTTGGTTCCGCATGCCCGAGAATACTTTTATTGGCTGATTCTTTTTCCTCTCCGGGATGGTAAGGGAAATTGGGATTATGTGCAAGAGAATCTGCTACCTCAGCAGAACCATAAGTTCCGAGCCGCTGAAATCCATAAAACGAACCTACAGGATCTCCCACTCTTAATATGGTAAATCCCTGGGAAACAGGCCCCCAAAAAGGCCCGGGGAAAATATCCGCATTTGTACTGCCGAGGGCGACCACTTTATTTTTATTATAGCTGGCGATAAAGGTCGTTTGCCAGGAAAAATTTTCGTTTTCAATATTCCTGGTTGTTAAAGATAAGTCCACACCCCGGTTAGATACTGAGCCAATATTGGTGAGCACACCGCCAAATCCTGTGGAATTGGGAAGGGGGTTATTCAAAAGTAAATCGGAAGTGAGCTTATAGTAATAATCTCCCTCAAAGGCAATTCTCTGCTTGAAAAGCTGAAGTTCCAATCCTATATCGGTTTGTTTGGCTTTCTCCCATTGTAAATCCGGATTAGGAAGCCCGTTGATATAGGAGGATGCTGCTCTATTCCCGTTTATGAGTGTTGTACCACTGGATATTGTTGCCAAAGATTGATAGGAACCTATTTCCGTATTACCTGTAATTCCGTAACTGCCCCGGATCTTCAGAAAATCAATAGCCGGTATATTTTTCATAAAAGGTTCTTCGGAAAGTACATACCCTAAACCAATTGCGGGAAAGAAACCATATTTATGAGCGCTTCCAAACCTGGAAGAACCGTCTTCTCTGCCTGAAAGAGTTACCAGATATTTATTTGCAAATGAGTAGCTCGCCCTGGCGAAGTAAGAATTAATAGTCCATGCCGTATAGCCACTGGATGGAGGATTCGGCTGACTACCGGCCCCAAGATTATATTCCTGGAAATAATCATTTGAGAAATTTTGAGTGGATCCACCCAATGTCTCATCCAGACTTTGTTGCCAGGAAGCACCCAGCAAAACGTTGAAATGCTGCTGTCCTACCTGTTTATCGTAAGTCAGGAAATTCTCCTGTTGCCAGTAAAGGCTTTGTTGTGTAGAAATAGAAGCCGTCCCTCGCTGGTTAGCGGAGATATTCATCAGATCGGAAGGGGAATAATTGTCATTCCGGATATTCTGAATATCAATGCCAAATTGGGTCTTAAATTGAAGATCATTCGTCAGATGAAAATTGAAAAATAAATTACCAAAGGTTTCGCCGGTAGTAACT
Organism: Chitinophagaceae bacterium; assembly: GCA_004299085.1. Taxonomy (GTDB): domain Bacteria; phylum Bacteroidota; class Bacteroidia; order Chitinophagales; family Chitinophagaceae; genus FW021-bin31. The sequence continues at coordinate 8,783 of SCQV01000035.1, forward strand.
GTCCTGGTTTGCTGCAATAATACTTTTTGCGGATTCTCCGCAGGGTCCAGGAAAGAAAAGTCGGAAACATCCTGGTTATTGGCATAGGAACCATTCGGCCATTTTATTGGGAATATAGGAGGCATCTCAATCATGGTGCGGGTGGGCGTATTGGCGCCGGTCGTAGGCGGTATCACATTATCAATTGAATAATTATAAAGAAGATTAAGTCCGGTACTGATCCAATCATTTATTTTTAAGTCATGAGTAAAATGAATATTGTAACGCCGTAGAGCTGAATTCAGCATAATGCCCTGGTCGTTACTATAGCCGAGAAAGAGCCCTGTAGATGAGTTCTCACTTTTATTCTGGATAGAAAGCTCATGATTGTTTGAAATGGCAGTGCGGGTAACCGCCTTCTGCCAGTCTGTATTATATAAAGGTTTTCCATCGGAGCTAAAAAGCATTGGACTGGTAGTATTGAGTGTCCTGGGTGCCGCTCCCCACAGTGAATTGTTGGCCATGCCGCCTTTGAGCACTTCTATAAACTGTTCAGAATTAAGCACCGGAAGTTCCTTAGGCAAGTACCCCGCACTGATGGAAAAGTCATAAGAAACTACTGTACCTTTTTGTGTTCCGCCTCTTTTAGTGGTAATCAGAATAACTCCATTAGATCCTCGTGCACCATAGAGGGAAGTAGCTGAAGCATCTTTGAGCACGCTCACACTCTGAATATCATAAGGATTCAAATAAGCAATATTGGTTGTGGCCACTCCATCCACTATATACAAAGGATCCGTAGAAGAATTAATTGAACCAACACCCCGAATAAGAATGGAAGGCAATCCGCCGGGTGCTCCTGAATTAAGGTTGATATCAACACCCGGAACTTTTCCTTGCAGGCCCTGCAAAACATTGGTAACAGGCTGATTCAGTATATTCTTAGCATTGACGGAAGTGACGGAACCGGTTAAATCAATCTTTTTTACACTTCCATAAGCAACGACCACTAATGAGTCCATTACGGTATTATTGTTTCGCAGGACAACAAGTTTACTACCAGCAATTCCCACTTCCGATGTCTGATATCCAATAAAGGAAAATAACAGGACAGACTTGGGACCGGAAACGGTAAGTTGGTAATCTCCTTTGCTGTCAGTTATCGTGCCGTTAGCATTATGATTTTTTTCCACAACGGTCACACCTATCAATGGCTGCCTATTTTGATCTTCAACATGTCCCGATACTGTTATAGAACCTTGTTGTGCAAGAAGTGGCATCCAACTGCTTAATAAGCAGCAGGCCAAAAGAAGCATCAGGCTTTTACCATGAAGCCTGAGATGCGGGCTCGAATAGTACTTTAATCTTTTCATATAGTATATGTTATTAGTTTAAGATGGAAAAATTTTTGAGAAAGAATTGAGACATCAATTAAAAAAATCCTGATGAACAGGACGCTAAGGCGGGTGATTTTTTTTGAGCCTTTGATGAGGGTTTATGAAAATTGATAAAATCATAATTTGTCTATTTGTTCAAACATTTTAACATAAAGATAAAACCTAATAATGAAATTACCAAAAAAATATTTTTTATAGGCTTTATGTATTATATAATCTTAAGGATCAGAAATGTAACAGCTCTATAATAAAAATAAAAACCGATCATCACGATGAGGATATTACCGAGAAAAATAGGGCAGCCCTCTCTCAAAAATGGGAGAAGTGTTTATTGCTTCGTATTTATTTGAACTTTTGCTCTCTTGTAAGATGGTTTTTCTTTCCAGAATTTTTCTATCTCTTCCAGAGACCTTCCTTTCGTCTCCGGTATCAATTTCCATGTAAGCCATAAAGTAGGAGAACACAAGACAGCAAATATCCAGAAGGTAGCAGCCG
>SCQV01000036.1 GCA_004299085.1 Chitinophagaceae bacterium
AAAAATAGAACTATGTGGAATGAATATATTGAACAGAAGCCGGAGATATTAGGTGGAAAGCCAGTTATAAAGGGCACAAGAATTGGTGTGGATCTTATTTTAGAGAAAATAGGCAACGGCGAAACAATAGGCGATTTATTATTAGCCTATCCTCATTTGACTAAAGAAGCTATTCTTGCCTGTATATCTTTTGGGGCAATTTTGGTACGAAATGAAATTGTAATAGATGTTGCCTGATTTTCCTTTGGTAGTTGCTGACGAAAGTGTGGACGGAAGAATTATTTTGGCTTAATTATTCACAATTACTGTATCCTCGCCTACGACAATTGTATCCGCTAGAATATCTCCGAGTCTTTGCGAAGTATTATTTTTGATTGCAATCAAAATTGCAATTATTCCGAAACACCAGGATATCTCAATGGCATCACAAAGCCTTCGAGTTAAAGTTTGTCCAAAGTTTGGTTTAGATCCTTTTGTAGTTACTACTTTGATTTTGAGCATTTGATGCCCTAATGTTCCATCCAGAAAATTTTCGCATACAACGAAATACAAAAACCAAAATAAGATAGGAACATATACCTCTAACCCAGAAACATTAATTTCGTAAGCAGGTGTTTGGTGACTAACCATATAATAGTAAAAAATAGTTAAACTAAAGATTACAGTATAATCAATTATCGTAGCCTTAATTCTCTTTCCAATGAAAGTGTCAGGTCTTTCACTAAACATATTGAAGATGAGGTTTTAAGTGATTACAATAAACTTTAACCTTATTTTTTTATACCAAACTTGCTTCCAGCGTTATCTTCATATTCAGCGCTTTGCTCACGGGACAGCCTGCTCTGGCCTGTTCTGTACATTCTTGGAATTTTTCCTTTGAAATAGTAGGAATTTTTGCTTTGAGCACAATATGCGATTCGGTGATTTCCAACTTTTCGGGATCAATCGTGACTGTGGAAGTTGCTTCCAGAGAATCTGGTGTGAATCCGGCTTTTCCCAAAAATAAACTGAGCGCCATGGCAAAACATCCGGCGTGGGCTGCTGCGATTAATTCTTCCGGATTAGTGCCTTTCCCTTCTTCAAAACGGGAGCTAAAAGAATACGATGTGTTATCTAAAGTTTTGCTTTGGGTAGTCAGGTGTCCTTTCCCTTCTTTCGTGGAGCCGTTCCACACGGCCGTGGCTGTACGTTTCATGATTTTAATTTTTTAATAATACTTTAAATAAAGGATAAAGTTAGCGATTATTATTAGATTTTCAATGTGCAATAATCAACCTTCAATGCTCAATTAATGCTGCCGGATAAATTACTTTTAATCCATCCACTTTTGCAAACGAAGTCAGCTTATGAGGCTGTTGTTTTTTTTCTGAAAAGATATCCTCCACTTCAAATCCCCTGACCAATAACGCATCTCCCACCAGGGAACGATGACAACGCCAGGGAACTGCTTCGGCGCACATAATGGCGGTGGTTTTATTTTTGGCTGAACTCATTAATTCTCCCAGCCCTTCTTCAAAATCTTTTGTCTGCATATAATCGGCAAAGCCCCGAAAAGATTTATTTCTCCAGGCCGTATTCACAGATTCCTTGGTGGTATGTCGCAATCCGCCTAATTTTTTAAGATGTATATAATGGATGCCGGTCTCCTCCAGGGCAGGTTTCATATTTTCTTCGTTAAACTGAGGCACTCTGCGCGATCCCGGCATAGTACGTATATCCGCAAGTAATTGAATATGATAGGCTTTCAGCATTGAAATAAATTCATCTAATGTTCTGGTAGAGTGGCCGATAGTATAAATGACCGGCGGGTTGGTATTTTCCTTTATCTTACTGAGCATATTCCATGATATAACCCACAGATTATTAAAAAGTTGAGACCATTCATCCCCCTTCTATCTCCATTCCTCCATTTTCTGATAAATTTAATTATTCCTGCGGCTTTAATAACGGCAGAAAAGTTAATTTGCGCCAAATCTTATATAAATGAGAAAGAGAAATAAGCTCATCTTTGCCGCTTTACTTGCGAGCGTTTTTTCCTTGTTTTTTGCCTCGCAGGCAGTTTTTGCACAATCAGAAGCTACGCTTCCCGATAACTGGCAATTGCTGGACACTCAGCATGACAGTGTTTATGGTACCAGTGTGAACCGTGCGTATCAGGAATTACTGAAAGGGAAAAAACCACATCGCGTCATTGTGGCTGTCATAGATTCGGGTGTGGATACGGCACAGGTGGATCTGAAAGGCCACCTCTGGACGAATCCGGGCGAGGTTCCCGGCAATGATGTTGATGATGACCACAATGGTTATGTGGACGATATACATGGCTGGAATTTTCTGGGTGGAAAAGATGGGAAGAGTATAGTGAAAGAGAGCAGCGCATTACAGCGGGCATATTGGCGGTTAGTATCCGAATTCGGAAATATTACTGATTCAACGAATGTGAAAAAGAAGGACCGGCCTGAATACCGCTATTGGCTGAAGGTAAAACAGGCGAGGACTCAGGATTCTGTTAAAAATAAGCAGGATTATGCCACAGTTTCTACCGGGATTGCCAGGTTCGATATCTTAGACCAAATGTTGAAATCCCATATTGGAAAGGACACGCTTTATTTATCTGATATTCAGCATTTCGATACCGATAATGATACGCTCCAAATGGCAAAACAGATTGCCATCCGGGTGTTGGATGAAAGTGATCCGCACAATTCTTTTGAAGATTTCCTTTCTCAGGCAAAAGAATACCTGGACGGGATTAAACAGAATCTTGATGGGCTGGACAAAGATCCGAATGCTTCGCGTAAGGAAATAGTGGGTGATAATTGGAATGATATTAAAGATACCCATTATGGGAATAATGATGTAACGGGGCACTTTGCGCGTCATGCTACACATGTATCAGGCATCATTGCCGCCATCAGAAATAATGGCATTGGCATGGATGGCATTACGAATGAGGTATTAATCATGCCGGTGAAAGTAGTTCCCGATGGCGATGAACGCGATAAAGATGTGGCGTTAGGAATCAGATATGCAGTGGATAATGGCGCCAACATTATTAATATGAGTTTCGGGAAAGGATATTCTTCGCACAAGGAATGGGTGGACGATGCTGTAAAATATGCAGAAAAACATGATGTGTTATTAGTGCATGCTGCCGGCAATGACGGTGCAGATGATGATTCTATTCCTACTTATCCTAATCCGTTTTTCTTAGACGGTAAACGTGCGGATAATTTCATCACGGTAGGCGCCAGCAGCGCTACGGATGCGGACGGACATCTGGCAGCCTCTTTTTCTAATTATGGGAAAAAGCATGTGGACATTTTTGCGCCCGGAGTAGATATTTATTCCACTTTACCTGGAAATACTTATGGAACGATGAGTGGTACGAGCATGGCCACGCCGGTTGTCAGCGGTATCGCAGCCTTGGTTTTAGAATATTATCCTGGTTTGAGCGCTAAACAATTACGTTGGGTATTGGATAATTCTGTTACAAAATTAGATACTGTAAAAGTGATCCAACCGGGCAGCAGCGATACGATGGTGCCTTTTAGCAGCCTGTGCATCAGCGGCGGTATAGTGAACGCTTATAATGCGCTTAAACTGGCGGCAACCTTGAAAGGAGAGCGGGATATAAGAAG
>SCQV01000352.1 GCA_004299085.1 Chitinophagaceae bacterium
CTTCACTAGTTTTTGTAATAACTTCATTTCATCCGCCTGTGTAAGCTCTCCTTTAAAATCACCGGATGTCTTAGCTAATAATATGGCCGCTTTAATAGCGCGTAAGCCACGCAGTTCGGGTTCATTCTTTGCTTTCATGGCCATTTTAATGCCATCATTTACTTGTTGTTCTAAAGACATTTTATAAAGATTTATGTTTGATATTAGATATTGGACATTGAAAATTGAGTATTGAATATTACTTGTTATGGTTTGATTGCTCAATTGTTTTATGGCTTATGGCTACTGTTGAGCATTGAGCATTGGACATTGAGCATTGACTATTGACTATTGACTATTCACTATTAACCATTCACCATTATCTAAACCGCTCACTCACCACTAATTCCTTACTTCCTTTTGTATATTGATAAAATCCTTCGCCACTTTTTATACCTAATTTTTTAGCGGTTACCATATTCTTTAATAAAGGACAGGGAGCATATTTCTGATTGCCAAATCCTTCATGCAATACCTTCAAAATGGAAAGACACACATCTAATCCTATAAAATCCGCCAACTGCAACGGCCCCATCGGATGTGCCATTCCTAATTTCATCACGGTGTCAATTTCCTCTACACCTGCTACACCTTCAAATAAAGAATATATGGCTTCATTGATCATCGGCATTAATATACGATTGGCGACGAATCCAGGGTAATCATTCACGACACAGGGAACTTTCCCTAACTTTTTGGATAATTCAACAATAGTGTCTGTCACAGCCTTTGAGGTGGCGTATCCATTAATAACTTCTACTAATCTCATTACCGGAACAGGATTCATAAAATGCATGCCGATCACTTTATCCGGCCTGCTTGTAGCCGAACCAATTTTAGTGATCGAAATGGATGAAGTGTTGGACGCCAGTATAGAATCCGCAGGCGAATACCGGTCGAGCTCTTCAAATATTTCCAATTTTATTATTTCATTTTCTGTAGCAGCCTCAATGATTAATTCAGCATTTTCTACTGCAGTTTTCAGGTTGTTACATTTTTTGATATGCTGCAGCGTCTGTTGTTTTATATCCTCTGTGATGGTTTGCTTGTTGATCTGTCTGTCTAAGTTCTTTGAAATAGTTTGCAGACCTTTCTCTAAAGCCTCTGCTGATTTATCAAATAAATTTACAGAATAGCCGTTTTGTCCAAAAACATGGGCAATACCATTTCCCATCGTTCCTGAACCTATGACTGCCATTTGATACATCTGTTTATTATTTATTGGCTTATATCTTGTGTAATGTAGCAAGTATATCTTGCAAATTTAAAGAAAAATATCAGGAGCCTGTTATTTAGGTTAAATCATATTTTGTGGTACAAGAAATATTTGAATTTATTTTGCTCAATTTATCTTCTTGATACGAAATCCACTTTGTTTATCGAAGCAAACCTTAGTAGAAGAGATTAATAGAAAGTGTTTGAACCTTATTAGCTTATTTCGCAAAAATCGGATATAATAATTTATATACTTCTTTTATTTTCAATAATATAATAAGGTTGAAATAGGAAGACAATTCCATTTGTACTAAGGTTTAAATTCCTGCTATCAAAGTTTTCTCTGTTGGATAGTTGAATGATACTTTTAATAAAGGCCAGTTTTATACACTAACGCCTTAAAATATAATTTGCTTCCTTAATCGCCCTTTTTATTGCAGTCTTTTTATCAAATCCTTATTCCCGGCTATCCAAACCACATCGCCGTTTTCAAAAGTAAAAGAAGAATCAGGATTGAGTTCTCTCGTTCCGCCTCTTTCAACACCTACCACTAATCCTTGTATATTATTCCTGATTCCTGAATTGCGGATGCTTTTTCCAGCCAAAGAAGAATGATGATTAATGACGATTTGAACCAACCCCATTTTTTGATTGTCATCTTGCGGATCCTCCATGTCAGCCGTTTGAATTTGCTGACTAAAGCTTTCTAATTGTTCATCAGTGCCAATAACTGCGAGCCGATCAGCGGGGAATATCCTTTCATTGCGGCCGGGCGCACGGATGGTACGTTGCCCCCTTTCTATCAAGGCTACATTAATGCCAAACTTTTCCCTCCATGCCAGTTCTGTCAGGGTTTTGCCGGCAGAAGAAGATTCGGGTGGCACATCGAAATAAGATAAATGCCCGTCCCAGGGAACGAGATTTAAAGCCGGATTATCCGGGGCTTCCGTTTTATTCCCGTGTAGATTTCCCAGAAATCGTTTTTCAATTTTTCCATAAAAAGATTGTAATCTTTTTGAAAAGAAAAGGATGATAAAAATGATAGCCAGTGTGGCGCCCAACAGGGCTATTTTTACAGAGAAAAAACTGTTTAAAAGAAATCCTATGATTAAAACACAAAGTATGAGCCTGAGTAATTCCATTAATGCAAGCGGCCCGCGGTTATAAATGGTGTTTAACCAAAGC
>SCQV01000353.1 GCA_004299085.1 Chitinophagaceae bacterium
TATTCTAAAAGTCATATCCCTCAAGTCATACGCTATATTCAAAATCAGGAAGAGCATCATAAAAAGATTACCTTTATTGATGAATATATAAAATTCCTTGAATCTTTCGGAATTGATTATAGGAGGGAATATATTTTTAAAGAACCTGAATAACCACACTCTGTATAAAATAACAAATATATTTTACAAAACGTTTCTCTGGAACGCGTGGCTCTCATCATCCTTTAATTCTTGCATTAATAATGTGATTAATCCTAAGAATTTTTCCCCCCCATGCAGCGTTTTAGCCAAAATTATTGTCTTACCAGAAAAGACGCCCAAATTATGAAACCATTTTGGATTAAAAGGTCATTCGCAGCTTTCCCCCTGTTGCTTTTAGCTGCCGCAGGCTGCAATAAAAACCTTGTTCCCGTTTCCTCACAACCCATAAAGCTGCCTTCGGATGGAGAACAAGTTGTTGCAGCGCAGAATGAGTTTGCTTTACGCCTGTTTAAACAAACTTTACAGAATGATAACAGCGATGCCAATAAGCTCATTTCTCCGCTCAGCGTATATTTAGATCTGAGCATGGTTTATAACGGCGCTGCCGGAAGCACACAAACAGCGCTGCAGCAAGCTATGCAGCTTAATGGTATTGATACCAATCTGCTGAATCAGACAAACGAGGCGTTGATAACCGGCTTGCCGAAAGAAGATCCGGCTATTCAACTAAATATAGCCAATTCTATATGGTACAAAAACCGGGGAATACAACCCTTATCTTCATTTTTAGATATTACCAACAAATATTATCAGTCTCAGGTTACCGGGGCTGATTTTTCACCTGCTACAGTTACCCAAATCAATAATTGGGTAGCGGATGCTACTCATCAAAAAATAAACAGCATCATTCAACAAATTGATCCTTCAGATATTATGTATCTCATCAATGCCATCTATTTTAAAGGACAATGGAAATACAGCTTCAATCCGAAGTCAACTCAAAACAACACCTTTTACACTTCAACAGGTAAACAGGTACAGGCTCCTTTCATGTACCAGGAAGATACATTTAAATATATTTCCGACAATTCAGCGCAAATGATTGAGCTGCCTTATGGAAATGGAGATTTCAATATGTATGTCATACTTCCAAACGAAGGGATTAGTTTGCATCAATTTACCGGTTCATTTGATGAAAATACTTTAGCAGGATTTTCACCCAATCTGAAAGCCCAAAAAGTAAAGTTGTATTTACCCAAATGGAAATACAGCTATGAAGTCAATAATATGATTCCTGAGCTAAGCAATATGGGGATGGAAGTGGCTTTTTCCAATAGAGCTGATTTCTCCAACATGTATCCTGCAGCATCAGGTATCTTCATTAACAAAGTCATTCATAAGACGTACATCGCGGTGGATGAGCAGGGCACTGAAGCGGCTGCAGTCACTGCCATTGGGGTAGTAGCTACTTCCGTCGGTGCCGGTAGCCAGTTGCCTGTTATGGATGTCAATCGCCCTTTTCTATATGTCATTGCAGAAAAAAATACCGGCGCCATTTTATTCATCGGAGAAGTGAATAACCCGGCAGAACTATCCAATTAATCTGTAACTTTTCCATATACGGAATATACGTTTTCGCTGCAAGCCACAATAGCATTTGATTTCGTTATTTTTTTATTCGATATTTAATATCCCGTAATACGGAATATGTGAGAGAGACAAAGCTACAATATCTGAGATGAGCTAACATAACTTGAGTTTGAACAGTAATATTGTCATTATCAATTAGTTAGAGAAGAACAGGCCTGCCTGCACCCTGCAATAGCCTGAAAGGCTGGAGAATAGATAGAGGGTGGCTACTCTATGGATCAAGGGTGGATAAAGGATGGATTAAGGGTATTTAAAGCGCACTTAGAGTATTCATGAGCCGACTTTACCCGCAGGGTTAAAGGGGAAATAAGGCTTGGCCAGGCATAGCCCATCGAACTGACGTTAACATATAGGGAAATCGGTATCGAGATTAAGAAGATCGGTGAAAATATTGGGATTTATATTCCGTAAGAAAAAAAGTTACAGATTAATATAAAATACCGGCAATCGTAGCTGATAAATAGGATGCCAATGTTCCGCAAATCAAGGCTTTAAAACCTAATCTGGCCAAATCGGTTCGCCGCGAAGGTTCCAGTTCACCAATACCGCCTACCTGGATGGCAATGGAACTGAAATTAGCGAAGCCACATAAAGCAAAGCTGACAATGATCATCGTCTTTGGATCTAAAGTGGCTTTGATAGTAGAAAGATCCATATAAGCTACAAACTCATTGATCACCATTTTAGTACCCAGCAAAGCGCCTGCAGCATGCGCTTCATGCCAGGGGACACCCATGGCACGCGCTATCAGCGAGAAAAAGCCTCCCAAAATCTGATTCATATCCAGTGTCTTCAAATCAACATCTATGAAATTCAATGACAAACCCCAGGCTGCCAGATGATGCCCTATTCCACCTAATATCCAGTTAGCCAACGCTATCAATGCAATAAAGCCAATCAGCATAGCCGTTACATTTAATCCTATCTTTAACCCGTCACTGGCTCCGTGAGAAATGGCATCTAAAAAATTATAAGTTGTTCTCTCCACATTGACAGACACCTTTTTCCTTGTTTCTGATTCTTCCGTTTCTGGCCAAACGATCTTAGAAATGACCAATGCGCCGGGCATCGCCATCAGGCTGGCAGCAATCAGATACTGTGCCGGTACGCCCAACGAGATATACACTGCCATCACCCCTCCTGCGATACAAGCCATACTCCCCGTCATAGAAGCCAGCAATTCACTCATGGTCATCCCCTTAATATATGGCTTGATTAGAATCTGCGCTTCCACCTGCCCGACAAAAGCGCTGGCCGCATTGCTTAATGCTTCACTGCCGCTCACAGCCATAATCTTATACATGACGGTCGCAAAAACCTTCACCACCCTTTGAAGAATACCGAAATGATAAGCAACCGTTACGAGTACAGCAACGAAAATAATAGTTGGGATAATGGTAAAGAAAAATATCAGATTATTTTCAGGGCCGAATACTTTCGTTAATAAAGGCTGGTTCACTAAAGGTCCGAAGACAAACTTAGCTCCTGCTTCCGACATATTCAGGATGGTAGTCACCTTAGCTCCAAGCCATGCAAATATTTCCTTTCCAACAGGGACTTTTAAAATGAAAAATGCCAGTACTAATTGCAATCCAAGTCCTGAAAGCACTACCCGGTAATTAATCTTCCTGCGATTGTTAGACATTAAAAAGGCTATGCCAAGAATAACTGCTATTCCTATGAGACCCGTAAATCTTCCCATTATGATAAAATGTTACTGTTACACCTGTTTGAAAAAAGAGAGTAAAGTAAATAATATTTTCAGAATACCGGTAACTTCATTTCGCCGTTAATAGAATAACACTTTTCTCAAAAGGCCAAAAGAACTATTTTTGGCATGCATTTAAGCCTGCAACAATTGAAAAAATTTTTACTATCCCGCATTCACTTGAAAATCCTTTGGTTTTTCTTTTTTATTGCCTGTATCGCAGCCAAGAGGCAATTGTATGCCCAGCGCACCTGTGGCACCCCTTTAGCCATCAAACAGGCATTGGAAAAAAATCCTAAGCTGCTGGAAAAATACAGCCGGATAAAAAGTTTGGCTGTCCCGCCTGCCCGCATGCAGGAATACCTGAGAGGCCAGGCAGTCGTTGTTGTTCCGGTAGTAGTGCATATTGTGCTGCAGAATCCCAATAGTATATCCGATGCGCAGGTACAATCACAAATCAATGTGCTCAACGAGGACTATGATGCAGATAATGCCGATTCAGCAACCATACCCGGCGTATGGAAATCACTTTTTGGCGATATGCGCATTCAATTTTGCCTGGCAGAGCGAACCCCTGGTGGAAACCCGTCTGATGGCATTGACAGGGTTACCACTACTCAACCCATATTCAGTATCAATAATGCGGTTTCGACTGTTAAACATGCTTCCTCGGGAGGTGCCGATGCGTGGGATCCTTCAAAATATTTGAATATATGGATCTGCAACCTGTCGGATAATACGCTGGGAGTGGGCACTCCGCCTGTATTGTATCCCGATGATGAAGAAGGTGTCGTCATTCAGTACAATGCCTTTGGCACGATTGGCAATCTGCTGCCTGCCTTTAATGAAGGCCGCACGGCTACCCACGAAATCGGGCATTACTTTAATTTATTGCATCCCTGGGGCGACGGCGACGGTTCCTGTTCTCCCGGCGATTCAGTGGCAGACACGCCACCTGAATCACAACCGGTATATGGATGTCCCGCTTTTCCTTACCTCCAGGATCAATGCTCAACTAATTATCCGGGAGTGATGTTCAATAACTTCATGGGATATGCCAATGACAGTTGTATGGATATGTTCACAGACGGACAGGTAGCACGCGCACAGGCAGCCTTCTTTGCCTTTCGTTCAAGCTTGCTAACCTCAGATGGTTGTCAGCCCGTGATATTAAAAAATCTGGACGCCAGGCTTCAGGGCGTAGCCTCTCCTCATGGGAAAATTTGCGATAATGAAATAGCGCCGGTAGTCACTTTAAAAAATATGGGGAAAGATACTTTAACCTCAGTAAACATAAGCTATCAGTTGAATCATGGTACTGTTCAAACATTTGCATGGACAGGAACGCTTCCTTCTTTGGATACCGTGCAACTCGCTTTACCTGCCACCTCTGTCCAAACCGGTAATTACCTGTTAACTGCTTATACTTCCCAACCGAACGGACAAGCCGATGAGCAACTCTCCAATGATACGGCGACAGCCGGTTTTCATTTGGATCCTTTAGCGACGGTTCCTTTTACAGAAGGATTTGAAGAAGATTCTTTTCCACCTCCGGGATGGGAAATTCTCAATGATGTGGACAGCATATCGTGGCAAAAGACCCATATAGCTTCACACAGCGGTCAATATTCTGTAGTCATGAGAAATTTCGACTTTGAAGCAAACGGACCCGCGAGCAATTTAATTACGCCAGTATTTAATCTCACAAATGCGGATTCCGCATTCCTGTCATTCTATGTAGCGGCAGCAATACAGTCCGATCCCTCTGGAAACAATCAATACTGGGATACCTTAGAAGTATTGATCAGCACTGATTGCGGACAATCCGGAACGGTGCTCTATAAAAAATGGGGTATCAACCTGATCACGGACTCTACCCCCACCTCGCAGGGATTTGTACCCACTGCCAGCCAGTGGAGGAAAGATTCTATCAACCTGGCGCCTTATATTAAGCAAGGTAATTTTCAGATTATTTTTAAATGCATCACCAATTTTGAAAATAATATTTATCTGGACGATATTAATCTCGCCACGCGCCAGACTAATCCCATCTTAAAAGAGCAAAAAGTATTGGTTGTCCCCAATCCGACTAACGGAGAGCTGACGGTGCAATTCCTGGGGAATCCTCCCGATTTGAAAGCAGTTTCAGTTTATAATGTTTCAGGTCAGCTACTTTACCGTAAATTTGCCGCTGCAATCAATGATCAAAACCGTATGGAATTCGATTTGTCCGGTGTCCCGGATGGCATTTACTTTATAAAAGTTTCTTATACGGATCATCAGATGGTTAAAAAAATAATTAAGATAAAATGAGTGCACAACCCGATAAGCAACGTGTGGAATATTTATTAAACCACAGTTCTCCAACTAAGAAAATAAAACATATAGCGGAGAAAATTTTTGGAGAAGAAAGAATAACTCCGGAAGAGGGAGCATTGCTTTTTGAAGAAGCCCCACTTCCTTTTCTTGGCACCCTGGCAAATTATGTAAGGGAAAAACGGGCGGGTGATAAAACATATTTTAACCGAAACTTCCACATTGAGCCTACGAATGTCTGCGTTTTCTCCTGCTCTTTCTGCTCTTATTCGCGGTTATACAAGCACAGGGAAGATGGATGGGAACTATCGGCAGATGATATGCTGGATATGGTCAAAAAATACGATGATCAGCCAATTACCGAAGTACATATTGTCGGCGGAGTACATCCGAAATTAAATCTTGACTTTTTCTGCGATGTCATACGGCGTATCAAAGCACACCGGCCGGAGTTGCATGTGAAAGGCTTTACTGCGGTCGAGCTGGATTATATGTTCCGCAAAGCAAAGGTAAGCGTGGAAGAAGGGTTGATAAAATTAAAAGAAGCGGGGCTGCAATCTATGCCTGGCGGGGGGGCAGAAATCTTTCATCCCGATATTCGCCGACAAATTTGTGCAGATAAAGTGGACGCTGAAGGCTGGCTCAAAATTCATGAATCCGCGCACCGGCTGGGAATACCCACTAATGCCACGATGTTATACGGCCATATTGAAAACTATTTTCATCGTATTGACCATCTGGAGAGATTAAGACAACTGCAGGATAAAACATACGGCTTCAATGCTTTTATCCCTTTAAAATTCCGCAACAAGAACAACGATATGTCTCATGTACCCGAATCAAGTATTGTGGAAGACTTGAAGATGTATGCCGTGGCGCGTTTATACTTAGATAATTTTCCCCATATCAAAGCATACTGGGCCATGCTGGGCAGGCAAACAACGCAACTGACACTTGCTTATGGCGTGGATGATGTGGATGGAACCATTGATGACACCACTAAGATTTATTCCATGGCAGGCGCCGAAGAACAGCATCCGGGCATGAGTACGGAGGAATTAGTGATGCTGATAAAAAAGGCAGGAAGAAGACCCATTGAGAGAGATACAGTTTATCATGAATTGCATGATTATTCAGAGAAGGATTTTAACGGCAAGCAAATGGAAACTATAAGCTAAAATATAATCAGTCATTAAAGTTTCTTACCTCCTTTATCTATAAAGTTCTGAACAGATGACCTACCTGAAATGCTCCCATTGCGGATATTTGAATCCATTAACAGGACAGTACCAAACTTTTTGTCAAAACTGCAACAAGAAGCTGGAAAATAATTTTTCAGATTGGCATAAGTTGCATCCGGATAAATCATTCGAAGATTTCAAAGCAATTTTTGGCCAAACGGAAGAAATGGTTTTGCCACAAAAACATTCGCACAGGAAGTCAAGGTTTTTTAAAAAAGATGCGAATGGGAAAACAAAGGTTCTTTGGGGAGCATTAATCGGGTTCGCAATCATGATGTTTTTCATGACCTTTGTATGGAATCAGGGGTCGAAGATTTTTGAATCCTTTTTATTTGACAAAACTTCTAAAATATTATTAAGCAATCCATGGCAAACTGTGACTCCTGGAAATACCGGATTAACCTTCTCCACTCCACTTAAACTAAATGAATTTAACCAGGAACTTCCATCACAGGTTAGAAGGCGGTTTGAATTTGTTAAAAGTTATTCAACCGACAAAAGTCAACCATTACAAATAGCTGTGACTATTATGAAATTAAAACCTCCTTTAAAAGCAAGACTACAGGAAGGTGCAAATGGAGCCGTCGGAGAAATGATGAACCAGCCAGATGTTTCACAATTCACATATAATGACAGCCAGACTGCTATCTCCGATATTCCTGCTATCCTTCAATCGGGTTCTTACTTATGGCAAAATACTGATAAGATTCATTTCAGGAATCTGGTTATAACAAGAGAAAGGACTGCATGGCAGATTACGATTTTGTATAAAGCGGATGATCCATCAGGAGAAGAAGTAGCTGATAGCATTATTCATTCCATTTCTATTCAGTAATATACTAATAAGCCAGCCATTTTCATTCATTATCTCCCAGCCATTCATCCACGATCCTGTCCACTCTGCCGGACTCCTGCAATTGAAGCAAGGCAATATCCAACGGATGTATTAAGGTGGTTTTTAAGGGCAGTGCAAATCCATATCCCTGCCGCACATATTCCGCAGTGGAAACATTCACACTGTTATCATGATGCTCTTTCAGAAAATATAAAATCTGCGGACGATCAAAAACAACTGCTTCCACCTTTCGGTTTTTCAACAGCGCATATCCTTCTTTTAAAGTCTCCACCGGAACCGTCTTAGCTCCATATTTATCAATAAAAGCTTCTGCCGGTGAATGGGGGACGACCGCCACCTTTTTACCGCTTAATTGGTCAGCAGTAGAAATAACCGTAGTACCCAAGCCGGTCAAAGTCAACGTGCTGGCTATCCCGGCCACCATGGTGGTCGCAAAGATAATGGAGACCACCATCCAACATCCGGCAATCACCCTACCTTTGAAAGTAACCGGCGCCTTGTCTCCATATCCGGTAGTGGACATGGTAACAATAGCGCACCACATTCCGTCACCAATTCCACGCACAATCTCCGGATCAAATTGTCCGGGGTTTTTTTCGTGCTCAGCCAGCCATAACAGAAAGCCAACCCCTGCAAGGATGAGCATAAAAACACCGGCCGCTGCAAAGAATTTTGCACTGAAAAACGGTTTTATTCTTTGCCAGACCGATGGTTCATCCAAACGGGACAGAATAGATAAGCTGGACTGGTAATAGGGCTGGGAAAACCTGGCGGCTTTTTCTCTTTCTGATGTAATACTTACAGGGCCGACTACCGCATCTATCTGGCCGGAAGCCAAAGCATCCAGCGCAGAAGGCACATCCACAAAAGTCTTGAAACTATATTTCCAACCTAAATTAGAGGCTAATGCCTGCCAGATTTCCAACGATACACCCGCTCCATTCTGAGGATTAACAATGAAAGGAGCCGTACCTGCAATACCTACTACGAAATTTTTAGGAGGCTTTTCTGCAGAAGTATTTTGTGCCAGTGCGCTACAAGAAAAAATCAAAAGGAAAAGGAAAAAAATCGGAAAATATCGTATGACTAACTTCATTTTATGCATATTTTATATACCTATCCTGGCGCTAACGCCTTTTTTAGTTTACTTACATATAGTTGAATGAATTCATCTTTCTTTTTTCGCCGGTATTGCATCACCCAGCGCGGATGTGGAAGGGAAATGATGGATTCAAATAAATGATATTGTTCGTTCAGGCGGGTAAAATATTGATAATTAGTCCCTTCACCAAGGCAAAAAACAGTTTCCAACCCTCCGAATATCTTTTTTTGCTGCCGCACGCACTCAAGGATAAAGGGCGTGGCCGCTTCCTGTAATTTTTTATCATCATAATAATTCAGGTTTTTACCTTCCTGCAAGAACCCCAGAGGGCTTAATGAAGTAATAAAAAAGTGAGCATAAAAGGATTCTACTCCACCCCATGCATTTATCACGTCATAGACAAACTGGGAGGATAATTCATATTTCTTATCAAAAGGATTTTTAATACCGCATTCATTCTCCAAACGGATAGGATCCGTAAAAGAAATGCCCGTAACACCTGCCCCAAACCGGCCTGGATTAATCCCATAAATAACAATACGATGTTCTTTATCCCGGTAATATTTCTTGTAAAACTGGCTGACCACCTTCCAGACATCCGCATGATGATATGGATGCATCATAGAAACACCTTCCGGCATATCAAAAACCGGCGACATCATTTCATAAAAACGGAGTATTTCGTTGTAAAGCAAAGGTTTATTTGCCATTTTATATGGAAGTTGAATGAGCAAAGTTACACAGAATCAACCGTTTATAAAAACCCATCAGCTTCATCCAAAAAAAAATTGCGCGGATTAATTTTTTGTTGTACCTTTTGGATGTTCAAAATGCTGTAATCATGAAACTCCAGAAATCAAAAGTTGATTTTGAGATCGTGTCAGTCGCATTGATATTTTGCCTTTTAGCTGCTGTCGTGATATTGGCATGTGTCATCTGAGAACAGAAAGCTTCTCCGGCAAAAAACGTTTCTCCCCCGCATCTATCCGTAAATGCAGCACAGGGGAAATTTTGCATGATGAATCATCTAAATTTTTCTACATTTGCCCATTCAAAACGGCGATGGAGTTCGCCTTTAAATGTCTTGCCACCCGGCAACTCTGATGACTCCTGTTCTGATACTATGATATTTCAGGTTAACAGCTTATGAGTAAAATGATATTATTAGTCGGGGCAGGGGGCGCGGTAGGCAGCGTGGCCCGGTTTCTTTCCCAGCAGATGATTGCACGTTATTATCCATCATCCTTCCCATGGGGAACTTTAATAGTAAATATTGTGGGATGCTTTATCATCGGCATCGTATATGCGTTTGGTGAAAAAGGAAACCTGCTTTCTCCTGAAATGCGCTTGCTGCTCGCCACCGGCTTTTGCGGAGGATTCACCACATTTTCAACCTTCGCGTATGAAAATATTTCACTGATGCGTGAAGGAGAACTGCTTTATACTTTCCTGTACATCGCAGCAAGCATTATCATAGGATTCCTGGCAGCTTATATCGGTATATTTGTAGTTAAATCATATTGATATGGAAACGCAACTGAATTCCGACTCCAAACTATTGCGAATATTCATAGGCGAAAATGATAAAGTCTATCATCACCCTCTATATGAAGCGTTGTTATTTGCAGCCAAAAAGCAAGGCCTTGCCGGCGCCACTGTTTTGCGTGGCATAATGTCTTTCGGGGCCAGCACCCGCGTTCATACCGCCAAGCTGATTGACATTTCACAAGATCTGCCGGTTATTGTAGAAATAATAGATCACGAAGACAAGATCAATGCTTTTATGGAAATTGTCAATAAGCTGATGGATAAGGCAGGTTGCGGGGGATTGGTTACGATTGAAAAGGCGCAGGTGATGTATTATAAATCAAGGAAGTGAACCTATTTCTACCGTTTTTGTAGCACATTTGATAAGCAAAGCATAAAATACATGGCGGCGGGGCCTGCTAAATCGTCGCACAACAACCAATGGCTCCCGCTTAAAAGCAATGATTATTTCTTTTAAGTAATACCATGATCTTCATTCCATTTTATTTTCCTGAAAAATATGTTTAATTCTTTGAAGGGACAGGGTTTCATTTCGGTTCAGGGGGGATTTAGCGCCTTAGTGGCTGATTTTCTCTTAACTAAATGACCTTGTACGAACATTGAGCAGGAATTTGAGTATGAAATCCCTCAAATGGATGCATTAGAATTATTCTCTGCCATCTGCCTGGCACCTATTATCAGCAAAACGCGCTACCGGATCCCACAGGGTAAAGGGCGTGGACAATAGAGGCCTTTCATGACGAAAAGGAAGGATTGGATATGGTAGAAATTGAACTTGCTTCACGCAATCTGGTTTATTTCAGAATACGGTATTCTTATATTCAGAGAGTCGAAAATCATAAAAATAGATAAGTTTTTCCAAGTAGTTAATTGATTTTCTCTTTCGTTAATTAATTGCCCGTTCCGTTAAAAAGTTTGAATGGGGAGAGTGCAATTTAACAGACCTTAAGTGCTAACTTTACAACTGATATGTAATGATTACCCTTATGGTTATATGAGGGTATTTATGAAGTATGAAAAACCTTTAAAATTATGATCTTCGAGGCTCTAACCTGCGTAATTGACGATATCAATGAACATTTCAGGAATAAATTGAAGATCAATGAAGATAAAATCATTCTTTCCGGTATCGTTAATCAGGATGGTAGTCTTGCCGTTCAAGGTGAAAATAAGCTATTGTTGACTTTAGTCAATGTTGAAAACGATACTACCGGCGCCAGTAATGGAAATAATCTTTCATCTAAAGCGATTGCGAATATCTCTTCGGGTATCAATATAAATTTGCATGTACTTTTTTCTGCCTATTTCACCAGTAACAATTACCCTGAATCGCTAAGATTCCTATCTTTTATCATTGCTTATTTCCAGAATAAAAATGTTTTCACCAGGTCGAATACCCCTAAAATGGATAATAGAATAGAGAAATTGATCATTAAATTAGAAAACCTTGAAATAGAGAGACAGAATAACGTATGGACCATGCTGGGTGCTAAATATATTCCGTCTGTGATGTATAAGATGCGAATGCTCACTTTCGATGATTCTATAGTCAGGGAGTACCGGCCTGCAATTAGTAATATGTCTAATAACCATCATGCTTAAAAGGAATCATGAATTGTCAATTTGAAACTTTAACCAACATTTCCTTTAAACATGATTATTTTCTAAACAACCGGTTTAAGGGGGTGACGATAAGAGTTCCCGATAGCTGTATCCGGGAAATGACGAATTACGGGTTACTTTATCAATCAGCAGCGGATGGATTTCAGATATTATTTGATTCAAATTTCGCCAATCAGGAAAGGACGAGAGAGGCGGTATTAAATGATTCCCTGCTTTTGAAATTCAACCTTATATTGAATACCCCTTCTTTTTACAATTATACGGCGAACCTGTCAGATAATATAGATCAAAGTATTTTTTATTTCAGTAACATGTCTCAGAATTCAGAAATCCCATTGCCTAACGGAATGCTACATCAGGAAGAGGTGGTTTCTGAAAAAGATATCTACCCGATTGATAAATTTGGAGAGCAGGTCTTTCCTAAACCCTTCGGATTATTAGACCTTAAAATACAGAAGGGATTGGAAGAATCTTATGTTATCAATTTCTCTGCTAAAGCTACTTTCTGGCGTTACATACTGGTCAGTAATTATTTACAGGAATTGCATAACCCGGCAATATTGGATACTGAAACCCGGGAGGTTTTTGATGGCCCGGAAGAGCTCATGCTGCCTGATAGGAGAAAAGCTTTGTCCTTTACCTCAAAAAGTAAAATCGTGCTGAGGGAATCAATAGCACATCCTTTTCAACTTATAGAAAATTACGAACCGGGCAAAGAGAAGCATAGAATCGCTATAGCGGCTCTGCCATGCCCCGATATAAATACTATTTCTAAGGTAGAACTAAGAAATAAAAGCGAAATGCAAACTGATTTTTCGGAAATATTTATTTACTAGACTAAAATTTAATGCTATGCCAACAACACTTATGACGCCTGGTGTTTACGTCGAAGAAAAGAACGCCTTTCCAAGTTCTGCGGTGGCCGTAGAGACTGCAGTGCCTGTATTCATCGGTTATACTGAAAAAGCCGAATGGAATGGAAAATCTCTTGTCAGAAAACCAACCAGGATTGCTTCTTTTGCGGAATATGTTGAGAATTTCGGGGGTGGGTTCAATCCTAAATTCACCATTGCTCCTCCGGCCGATCCCGCATCAAAACCAGAAACTTTTAGCCTGAACGGGACTCAGATGGAGGTAAAAATTAATGCAAACAATACCGCTTATCTTTTTAACAGCATTCGTTTATTTTATGCCAATGGCGGCAGCAATTGCTATATCCTTTCGGTCGGCACTTATGGAGCAAGTGCGAACGCTGAAGGCGCCAACAGCGGGATTGAAATAAAAGCACAAGATTTTATCGGCTCCACAGATAACCCTGTCAGTGCATTTGACCTGCTGGAAAAAGAATATGAACCAACTATAGTCGTTATTCCGGATATCATTGCATTAGGGAAAGATGCTTACGTTTCAGTATATACTAAAGTGCTGGAACACTGTGGTAAGGTACAGAGCCGCATAGGAATATTTGATTTGCGAAAACAAGGGCCGGGAGAAAAAACAGAAGACCTGGTAGGAGAATTCAGAGACGCTATCGGTGTGAATTTCTTAAGCTATGGAGCAGCTTATTATCCCTGGTTGAAAACGACTATTGTATCATCTGATGAGTTAAATTTTGAAAATCTGGATGATTCATTTGACCTGGAAGCTTCCCTTCCGGAAAATGATGCCAAAGAAGTAGTAAAGAAATTTAAGGCTAATAAAACCCCGGATGATAACACCAAGAAAAATTATCATCAATCCCTCAAAGCTTCAAGTCCCACCTATCTGAACATTTTGGAAGAAATAAGATCAAAGCTGAACGAACTGCCCCCCAGCGGAGCGATGGCAGGAACCTACACGATGGTTGATAATACAAGAGGGGTCTGGAAAGCACCCGCCAATGTTTCAGTCAATATGGTGAATGCTCCTTCCATCAATATTACAAATGAACAGCAACAGAGCCTTAATGTGGATGTAATGGCCGGCAAATCTATTAATGTTATCCGTCCATTTCCTGGTATAGGCACGCTTGTATGGGGCGGACGGACATTAGAAGGCAACAGCCAGGACTGGCGGTATATCAATGTGAGAAGGACGGCTATTATGATCGAGCAGTCGCTCAAACTTTCGGCGAGAGCCTATGTCTTTGAACCCAATGATGCGGGAACATGGATCACCGTTAAAAGTATGATCACGAACTTCCTTACAAACCTGTGGAAACAAGGCGCACTGGCCGGAGCAGTACCTGAACAGGCATTTAATGTACAGATTGGATTGGGAGTAACTATGACCCCCAATGATATCTTGGATGGAATAATGAAGATCACTGTACAGGTGGCAATCGTACACCCGGCAGAATTTATCGTCATTACATTCCAGCAACTACAACAACAATCCTGATTATTTAACAAAATTTTTTAACATTTCTAAAAACTTACAATTATGCCAGATGATGGAGCAGCAGAATCAAAAACAATATGGCCATTGGTCAAATTTTCATTCAGGGTTAAATGGGATAGCGACGAAATGGTATTCCAGGAGGTCACCGGACTTTCCTCTGAAACTCAGGTAATTGAATACCGCGGAGGAAATAGCAAAGTATTTTCGACCGTGAAAATGCCGGGCATTCAAAAGTTCGGGAACGTAACGCTCAAGAAAGGGATATTCACGGGTGATAAAGCATTTTGGGATAAATATAATGCCATTAAAATGAATGTTGTCAAACGATCAACCATTACGATCAGCTTATTGGATGAAACCAATAAGGACGTTATGACCTGGACATTAACCAATGCATTCCCATGTAAAATCACAGTTACAGACATGAAATCCGATGCTAATGAAGTAGCTGTTGAAACGATGGAATTAGCACATGAAGGCCTCCAGCTAAGTAAATAATACTTAATGAGCCGATATGCCAAATGATGAAACAGGGTATTATCCGCCAGTGGGCTTTTACTTCAAAGTAAATGTGATTGGAATAAATGGGAAAAATGAAGGCAGCTTTCAGGAAGTAAGCGGGTTGAGTGCGAAGTTGGGTGTGGAGGAAGTAAAGGAAGGGGGAGAAAACCGGTTTGTTCACCGGCTGCCAACCTATCCCAAGTATGAAAATCTTGTTCTCAAGAGAGGAATGTTATTAGGCTCGCCACTCGTTAAGTGGGTACAGGAAGCGTTGGAACAGTTTTCCTTTTCTCCAAAGACAGTCGTGATCAATCTCATGGATGAAAACGCAAGCCCTCTGTCGTCCTGGAAAGTCATTAATGCATATCCGGTGGCCATCAAAATATCGGAATTTAAAGCACAGGAAAATGCGATTGCTATCGAGACATTTGAATTGTGTTTTGATTATTTTACAAAAGTGAACTGAACATGCCGGTGGAAATCAGGGAATTAGTCATCAAAGTGACTATAACGGAGGAGGAAGAAAGACAAGACCAGTCTAAAGAGTTGCAGGATCTCAAGAATAAGGTCGTAAAGGAATGTATCGAAAAAATAATGACAAAGCTGGAGACTTTGCCGGAAAGATAATAATATGACGAATGCAGCCCTGAAAAAAGTATTAATAGAAGGATATTCAGATCCTGAATGTACGGATAATCTGATGGGGTCTATAGAAGCAGTGATTAACCCGGCGACTTATTCCCGTAACTTCGGTGTCAGGTATATTGCTTCTCAGGAACTCGGAGCCAGTGCGGAAACACAGAGATATGGCAGCATGGAGTCCAGTGGTTTCGTCATGGATCTGATCGTAGATGGAACCGGTGTAATACCCATAAAAAAGGGGTTAACAGTTGACAAATACATTGAGGATCTTCAAAAGGTAGTTTATCAATACAAGGGCACCATTCACAAACCAAATTATCTGAAGATAATCTGGGGTGAGAGAAGGTTTATCGGGGTGTGTGAAAAGCTGGAGATACGCTATACATTGTTTAATCCTGACGGGACTGCATTAAGGGCCAATATTAAACTAACCCTTTTAGAGACGGAAGATTTTCAAACTAAAGTCAAAAAAGCCAAAAAGAGCTCTTCCGATCTTACTCATGTTCTTACCGTTAAATCCGGTGACAACTTACCCCTCATGGCATACCGCATTTATTCGGACAGCTCTTATTATCTTGAAGTTGCCAAAGCAAACGGGTTAAAAAGTTTTCTGGCGATAAAACCAGGAGATCAGATTTACTTTCCGCCCATAAAAAAATGATCTATGCCGGCCAAATCGCCTCTTGATATTGAAGATCCGACACTGCGCCTGACTATTAAAGTGAAAGGCAATGTGATAAAAGATTATTATCCTGTGATAAGTGTTCATGTTGTTCAGGAAATTAACAGGATATCTTCCGCCGAAATTACACTGATAGATGGGACAGATAATTCGCAGGATCTTCCACTCAGTGAAAGTGATGATTTCGTACCAGGCAACGATATAGAAATTCTGGCAGGTTATGGAAATGAGGAACCCAAAAGTATATTCAACGGTATTATCATTAAGCAGGCATTAAGCCTGGATGCCGAACACGGGTTTAATCTGGTGGTTGGCTGTAAGCACAAGGCTGTCATGATGACTTTTAACAGAATGGAGGAAGAGTATGAGAGCATTAAGGATAGCGATATGATTTCTTCTGTCATTAGCAAATACGGGCTTAACGCTACAGTGGACGCGACAAACTCCCAGCAGGATATCATCTTTCAAAAGCTGGCTACCGATTGGGATTTTATTTTATCCAGAGCCGGATTTTATGGTTACGTTACTATACTTGAGGATGACAAAATCGTGATTGGGAAACCTATATTTGATGGAGAGCCTCTTTTACGATTGGCTGCCGGAGAATCAATCATATCATTTCATGCTGAATTAAATGCTGAAAAGCAATCTCCGTCGCTCAATGCAAGCGCCTGGAGCCCTGACAACCAAGAGATCATAAAATCACAAGCCACGGAGCCTACAATTAATACACAGGGTAATCTGAATGCAAAAGGGCTTTCGGGCAAATTAAATCAGTCCGGGCTTTCTCTTTCTTCCATCACACCCATGCAACAAGACGATTTAAAAACCTGGGCAGATGGAAGACTGATGATGATGAGGCTGAATGCGATTAAAGGACAGATAACTTTTTTGGGAAATGCAGATGTAAAAACAGGCGGGCTCATCGAACTGGATGGAGTCGGAGAACGGTTTAATGGCAAAGCGTATGTTTCTGCCATTACACATCACATAGAAGATGGCGCATGGAATACTATCGTAAAATTCGGTCTTGATTATAATCCCATCTATGAACGGATGGATTTTTCTTATCCTGAAGCGACAGGGCAATTACCGGCTATTCATGGGTTACAGATAGGTACCGTTCAAAAAGTTTTTGATGATGCCCCCGCCACTAAGAGCAAAATATTAATTACCCTGCCTTCAAATGCTGAAAACCAAAACGGTATTTGGGCAAGGTTATCCAATTTTTACGCTACTTCGGGAGCCGGCGCTTTTTTTCTGCCGGAAGTCGGCGATGAAGTGATTGTGGGTTTTCTTGAATCCGATCCCCGTCATCCCATTGTGCTGGGAGCATTATACAGCAATTCCCGGAAGCCGGCAGTGGAAGTGAAAGATAACAATAATTACATCAAGAGCCTTACTACTAAAAGTAATCTTAAGGTTACCTTTGACGACGAAAAGAAAATCATTTCCATAGAAACGCCTGCAGGTAACTCGATCACGCTGAACGATGAAGACGGATTTATTGAAATGAAAGATCAGAACAGCAATTCCATTAAAATGTCTTCCGATGGTATAAGTCTTGAAAGTAAAAAAGATATTAATATAAAAGCGACCGGGGATATAGTGCTGGATGCTACCGGTAAATTAACCCTAACTGCAAAACAAGATGCCGCCATCTCCGGGATGAATATAACAAATGAGGCTAAAACCAGCTTTACAGCCAAAGGAAATGCAAAAGCTGAAATCTCAGCTTCCGGGCAAACAGTGGTAAAAGGCGGCCTGGTCATGATTAATTAAAATAAAAAATAAGAACTATGGGAATGCCAGCAGCAAGGATAAGTGATATGCATGTTTGTCCCATGCAGACACCAGGGGTTCCTCCAGTGCCGCATGTAGGAGGTCCTATTGTCGGACCCGGAGCATCTACGGTGCTGATAGGTAACATTCCCGCTGCCCTGGTCGGTGATACAGCAATCTGTACAGGACCGCCTGACACCATTATAAATGGGTCCATGACTGTTTTAATTTGTGGAAAACCCGCCGCAAGATTAGGAGACATGACTGCACACGGGGGTGCGATTCAGATTGGTTGTCCCACTGTTTTAATAGGAGGTTGATGATGGAGCCATTAATACAATCTTTTTTAGGTACCGGATGGAGTTTTCCACCGGCCTTTGATAAAATAAATCATCGTGTGCTGATGGTATCCGATACGGAAGATATTGCAGAAAGCATCCGCATTATCCTGAGCACCACACCCGGCGAAAGATTGATGCAGCCAAAGTTTGGATGCAATCTCAAAAAATTGGTTTTTGAAAGTATTGACACCACCCTTATTGCTAAGCTCAATCACTTAATCTATCATGCGCTATTGGATTTTGAACCAAGAATAAACTTTCTGGCGGCAGAGATCATTGACCGGGACGAGCTAAACGGCATTTTACACATACAGGTAAACTATTCCATCATCCTTACAAATACAAGGCATAATATTGTGTTCCCCTTTTATCTGCTGGAAGGAACTAATATTTCTGATTAAATTAATTATAAAAATGAGCGGTGATCTATTTGCTGAAATTAAAGATGGGTTAAACCAGCAGGAACGATTCATCGCTTCCCTCTCCCCTGACTATATAAAAATAGATGACAGGACTGTCGCCGAACTATTAAAATTTTTATCCGGCTTATCTGCTCAGTTTAACTATTATAATTTCAATGATCAGATTGATGGTGACTGGGGAGATCTTTTACAATCGAATATCCATACGTTGATAACATTGATGTCCAGGCTTGATGTCAAAGAATTCAGTAAAAAATATGAGCGGCTTAAACTCATCATAAAAAATGAAATGAATGAAAGGAAAATTATCCTTTACTTTAACGACCTCTTTGAAATGGTATGGGAAGCCTTTATATTCCTGGTTCAATTGTTAGAAAAGGCCCATAATTCAGGTTCCCAGGATATAATAACAAAGGATTTGTCAAGCATTTTGCAGAGCTGCCTGCCTGATATCAACAAACTAAAATACTGTAATTCACAGGCGCAACAATTGTTTAACCATAGCATTAGAATAAATTTTAACATTGCCAACCATCTCCTTGAAGGCCAGCCCGACCTTGAAGGGCTTGATATTTTTGGAGAATCCATTGGTGCAAAAGGAAAAATCCTGCATGCAATCGCTTTTATAGATGAAATACTTTCCGGATTAAAATCAAAAATAAACCGCCTGTTAAGTACTTGCGAATATTATTTAGAAAATAATAATTTGATAGATCAGCAATTCGAGCCACATCTTGGCCTCCTCATTGCATTCCTCCATCTATATGTTCGGCTGCAGGAACAACTTAACGGTTTTACGAAGAAGCATTTAGATTTTTATTATAAAGATTTCTTAGGTATAAGTCCCAAGCCACCTCATCCTGATAGTGTTCATGTCATTTTAGAATCAATCGTAAATGCGCATCCAATCTTGTTAAATACAGGTACGGAGTTGTTGGCCAAAGCAGATGGAATAGAGAAACCATTGACCTATAAATTACAGGAAGGTATAGTGGTAAGTAAGGCTTGCATATCGGCATTGAAGACCATGTACATCAGTAACCATGCTCTTTTTTCACCGAGCAACGAAAATGCCGGCTTAAGTTCCCAAAAGATATATTCCGGCAACTATCCTGTTATCGCCCCTTCGGCATTTATCAGAAAAGATTCCCCAGTCAGTTCATGGCCTGTTTTAGGAGAAGATCAAAATGAATTGCCCTATAATGAAAGAACGATGGATGATGCGGAAATAGGCATTATTATAGGTTCATCATTACTATACCTTCCGGAAGGAGAACGCCTGATACAGTTAGTCTTCAAGTTCGAGGAAAAGTCCTTTGAAGATTTTACCCGCTTTATCAGCAGTTTCGCCCGAGAGTCAGAAAAAAGTGAGGAATCCGTTTTATTAGAGATGCTCTCCAGTGCGCTGATAATTGACTATACCGCTAAAGATGGCTGGGAGCCTGTTCAGTCTCCGGAGATCAGAACCTCAGCGGGCAATAGTATTCAAGTCAGCTTTCTTCTCAATTTTCAGAACAAAGGCATTGACCTCTATAACCCAGCTATACATGGCCTTCAGTACAAAAATGCCTTACCGCTTGTCCGGCTTTTACTTAATAATGAAGCTTCACACAATGCATTTGGCCTCTTCCGTAATTTATTACTGGATCAGCTTACATTGAAAGCAGAGGTAACCGGTTTTCGCAACGTAAAGCTCCAAAATAACATCGGTACGCTAAGTACTGAAAATCCATTCCAGATTTTTGGACCTCAGCCCTCGGTGGGGGCATTTCTCAGTATCAAAAACTCAAATATATTCAACAAGTTCACTAAGGACTTTGCCATTCGGCTGGAATGGCTTGATCTACCACGCGACCCGGGAGGCTTTGAATCTTATTACGCGGGTTATGGCACCTCTATCAATAACAATTCATTTCAAGTAAAGGCCAGCGCGCTGACAGATGGAAGATTTATGCCAGACCCTGAAATTCAGCAAGCCTTTCCATTGTTTAACACTTCAAAAAACCTGGACGATATAGAAAGTTTGGAAGAAACAACCGTTATGAAAGGAATTGATCCCAAAAAGATTGAATTCCTGCATGGCATGAGATTAGCCCACGAGGAAGATGACGATCAAATGTTCAAAGAGGGTGTCGTGAAGATAACGCTTAGCTCTCCATCGGAAGGGTTCGGCCAGAAGTTGTTCCCGCAAATCCTTCCGGGAATATTATTGCACAATTCCAAAAGATTTAATAAGCCAAGACCTATCCCCAATCAGCCATTTATTCCTATGGTCAAATCCATTTCAATAAATTATACGCTTGAACACACCGAAATATTCACAGGAGGCCTGGCGGATGCTACTAATGTTACAACCGAGACTAAATTAATACATCAATATCCTTTTGGGTTTAAAGCGATTTATCCCGAGAATGAAAACCGTACGATTCGCTTTATGCCGGAGTTTGAATATCCGAATAACCTCTATATCGGCATTAAAGACTTTGAATCAGGGAATGAACTTTCCTTACTGTTTAAACTGGAAGAAAAAGACTTCCACCACACTGTTCACAAACCCAGTCCTGTCCTTTGGAGCTACTTAAATCAAAATGTATGGACTCCGATAAAACCGCAAGACATCCTTCAAGATACTACCAATAATTTTGTCAATACAGGTATCCTGCGGATAAAGATTCCGTACGACATCAATACGGATAATACTATTTTAAATCCCGGATTTTTCTGGTTAAGAGCCTCTACGCAATTCAAATCCGACATCAAATCCAGGGTTATCGCCATTTACGCGAATGCGGCTACGGCTGTAAGAGTATCAGAATATGGCCAGGACGGAGAGAACAACCTCAATCTACCTCCCAATAGTATCACAGGATTTAAACGAAAAGTACAGGGTATCCAGAATATATGGCAACCCTTCTCTACCTTTGGAGGGGAACCTGGGGAACTCGAAAATCTATATCGCACCAGGGTAAGCGAGAGGTTGAGACACAAAAAACGACCTGTAACAATGAGTGATATAGAACAATTTATTCTGGATGAATTCCCCCAGATTCTTATGGTAAAATGCCTCAGGGCAAGTGAAGAGGAGCATCTTGTTCTTCCGGGTGTCAACATACAAATTATCTTAATTCCGAAAGAACAGGACAATGGACAGTTTATTAGTGAGCAGCCCAAAGTTAATCTCAACACGCTTCTCCAGGTGAAGCAATTCATTACCCCCTTTCTATCGCCCTTTATCAAGATTGAGGTCGGTAATCCGGTATATGAGAAAGTAAAAATAATATGCAAGGTGAAATTCAATGAAACAGAAAGCTTTAGCAGGGGATATTATATGCAGGCGTTAAATAATGATATTAGGAAATATATCTGCTCCTGGTTATATGAATCGGGTAATTCAATTAAAATAGGATCTATTATTTATTTATCGGATTTTCACAATTATATCAAGAACCTGCATTACATAGATAGTGTAACAGGATTCTCTTTGGTTCATTTTTTCAAGAAGCGGGATATACAAACCGGACTTTATAATGCAACCATTATTGATTCGGCCATTGATCATGTTGATTTTATTCAAGGTTCTACTCCGGAAGCGATACTTATACCGGCAAGTGATCATTTAATTTCAATGATGGAAGAATTTGAATATGAGGCTCCGGTTGCAGTAGGAGTAGGCAGCTTATCCGTAGGAAACGAGCTTTTGGTAACCCAAAGACTCAAAGCCGGCGCAGATTTAAATAAACAGCCTGACAAGGTAAGTTCGGAGGAGTATTTCAGGTTAATTATAAACAATCATTAATCTAAACTAAAATGGGCAAGGAAGAAAATAAAAAAAATTACGGCCGCGAGGAGCTGAAAAAATATTTCAGAAACGGTAATATACCAAGTGAAAATCATTTTGGATATCTTATTGAATCTATGATCAATAAGCAAGACGACGGGATTTCCAAGGATGAAGAGCATGGATTACATATCTATAAATCAGACTCATCCAAAAGGTTAGTAACCTTTTTTAATAATTTAGATGAAACGAAACCTTTTTTTCTCATAGAGAAAGATAATAAAGAAATTCCCAGCTTAAAATTTTGTGCCAGCACCAGGCCTGAAGGAACAGATGCTCAAAGTGAGGATGGAGATGAGAACAGTTTCTTTTTTCATGAAGGAGGAAGGTTAGGAGTAGGGAAACGAAGTGAGGAAAATCATAAGCTGGATGTAAAAGGCTTCATAGGAATGGATGGGCGTATCGGTACTTATAGAAGCGGAGCGGTATTAGCAGACGGCAAATGGCATTCAATCATTAAAGATTTGGATAATTGCCAGGCTTTTGAAATAGTAGCACGATCCGGGGATAAAGGAAAAGGTAAATTTGCCATGATCCATGCGATTGCTTTAAGCACCTATGGCCGTTCCAGAAGTAAAATAAGAAAAACAAGAGCTCACTATGGGTTTCTCTGGAACAGGCTCAACATCAGATGGAAGGGAGATAATACACATAAATATCATTTACAATTGCGCACTAATTGCAATTATGGATATGATGTCAAAATTTTTTATTCTGTAACGAAATTATGGGATGACGAATATATGTTGCCTGCAGGCCATTTTTATCCCATCGGATCTGAATAAAAGAGATAATGAAGTGTTATGTTAACTTTTAAATGACAGCAAAAGATATCCCGCAAAGCCACTAAGATGCCTGTCCGGTAGGCAGGCCTGTTCGTTCTGTTCTGGCAGGCACCAGGTAAAGCAGTTGCGGGCTTTGTGGCTTAGTCCAAAGGACTCCTTTCGGAGTGGGAAATAAGATAAAAATATAATGATTATCCTTTTAAGTGCAGGAACATCTTTTGAATAATGAATATTGAATAAGGAATGATGAATATTGAAGTAGGGACAGTACTTCTAAAATCGGAAATCGGCGTTGGATATTCGATATTGGGCCAAACGAGAGCTATCATAATAGGTTCCTGCATTATAGCGGATAGTCATTAAAAATAAAAAATATTCATGATATAAAAATGCTATGAAATTTAAAACCAGGTAAAATGTAATGATTGAAAAGAGAAGCATTAGTATTGAAAAGAATAAAGAACAACCCGCATCCCTGGACTTCAAGTCGCTGAGACAAGACGCGATATCGTTAATCCAACAGTTGTCTGGCAATGTCTGGACGGACTATAATTTACATGATCCCGGTGTTACCATCCTCGAAATGTTATGTGTTGCCATTACTGACCTTGCATACAGGACGGACTTTCCTATAAAAGATTTACTTGCAGACAAAAACGGTCATATACCACCCGAAGAAAATTCTTTTTTTTCAAAAGAAGATATTCTTACTACCAATCCTGTAACGATTAATGACATTAGGAAAGCCGTGCTGGACGAAATTACGGATGTGTATAATATCTGGCTTGAACGGGTTTTATCTGCTCATTCATCGGAAAGTATAAAAGGATTGTACACGATATATGTGCAGATAACAAAGGAGGCTGCGACAAGGATGAATGATGAAAAAGAGGCAAATCATAAAGAAGCATTTAAAGAGCAAATTAAAGCCCAGGTAAGGAAAGCTTTTATCTCGAAAAGAAATCTATGTGAAGACTGTCAAAGAGATATCATCATCCTTGAACCCGTAGAAATCACAGTCAACGCGGATGTAACCGTTTCGGAAGAGATACTACCGGAAGAAATCCTATCCCAGATTTATAACGGAATAGAAGAATACCTGAATCCTCCTGTTAAGTATTATTCTGAGGATGAGCTATTGGAGGAAGGATTCAAAATAGAAGACATCTATGCCGGCCCCTTGTTGAAGAAAGGTTTCATTCCTGATAAGGTAATGAATCCCCGAAGACTAATCATTGACCCGGCTGACTTAATGAAATCAATGATGCAGAAAGAAGGGGTCATTAATGTTAAAAATCTCACTCTGCAGATCCTTGGAGTCAATATAGGTAGTAAGCCCTATAAATTGGATAAACTTAATTTTCCTCATCTGGCCATCAATTTAGCAGCCCCCTCCATAAGAATATTCAAAGGGAAAAACGAAGTACCTATAAACCTGAGCATTTTTAATGATCTGTTCAGGAAGATACAGGAGATTACCAAAAGAGATTTTTTATCCTCGTTTCATAAAGCGGCAGATAAGGAATTATTAAAGGGCATTTACAAAGATGTGGAGGAATATTTTACTATTCAGAATCATTTTCCTTTGGTTTATGGCATTGGAGAAGAAGGTTTGGCTCCCGGAGAAACAGATGCGCGAAAAGCTCAGGCAAAACAACTAAAAGCCTATTTGATGCTCTTTGAGCAATTAATGGCAAATTATCTATCACAATTAGCCAATGCCAGGCATCTTTTTTCAACCGGTTTGAGCGACAAAGATGCAATGACCTATTACTTCCAGCCTTTATATAACATCCCGGGAGTAAAAAGCCTGTTAAAGGCATTTACAGAATTGAATAAAAATGACGAAGACGCTGATTGGGAGCTTTTTAAAGATAACAAAGACAATAGCTATATAAAGTCAATGAAGCGTGTGTTAGAGACGGATGATACCTTCAGGGAAAGAAAGAATAAAATATTTGATCATTTGCTGGCCAGGTTTAACTTACAATTAGAGGCCTATCCGGCTACGCTGTTTAATTCACTATATGGCGATCCAACCGTTGACCGGAGAGTGGATGAAGTGCTGGAATGGAAATCGAAGATCATAAGTAATATGGTGGAGCTAAGCCATGACCGGATCAAGGCCTTTAATTACCTGGATGAATCCCTAACCATACAGGATTTAACAGGATTCCAAAAGAGGCTAACCAGGCTGTTGTATATTCACAATCAAAAGATGAGGCCTTTAAGCTGGGTCTTTGACCTAAAAAAGGATGCTGCTGGTGGAATAAAAGAGGTCCACAGTCTCGTCCGGTACGGAGACCGTCAAAAAAGTAATAACCCGGAAGATCGCTATCATGAAAACGGCTTAACCGATCCTTATGATTTCGGCAGCCAAACAATCGAGATTTTTAAAAATGGGTTAAATATAAATAATTATGAAATTGTGCGGGAAGGTGAAAAGGAAGGGAATTACCAGATCAGGTTTAACAGCTCCTCCGGGAAAAAAGGAGCCATCATCAGTAAAAAATATGCAGATGAATCATCCGCCTCCATCTCGCTTAAAGAATTAATAAGATATCTAAAAAAGATCAGTATAGAATCCGAAGGATTTCACATAGTAGAACATATTCTACTCAGACCTTCATTAAAAAAACCCCTCTTCGGATTCGGATTTTATGAAAATAAAAACACCTTATTGTTCCGGCATAACCAGTGGGCCAATTTTGAGACGAGAGAAAAAATGATTGGCGAAATATTAGACCTGACAACGAATATTAAAGAGGCTTCTTCTTTGAATGATAAAGTTAGTTTCCCTACAGACAAAGAAAATTCTACACGTAGTAATTCTCCGGGTAATGAGCACCTAAAAAACACAGACGAAAAAAGGATGGAGAATGTATTGGAAAATATCCAATTAAAAAAGAATCAAAGCACGCTCTTTTTCCCTAAGTTTGAACTATGGGTAAAACGTTTCAACGGTAGTGTGATAAAAGAAGATTATTTCAATTTCAGGATGGCAGTAGTTTTACCGGCGTGGCCGGCAAGGTTTCAGGATGATAATTTCAGAGAATTTACGGAAGACTTATTCAGATTAAATGCTCCTGCCCATATAAGAATTGATTTCTATTGGCTGGGCATCTTTGATATGAAAAAGTTTGAGAAAATCTACTTTGAATGGCTGAATTTTTTAAGAAAGCCGGTAAATGGTGCAGATAACAATGAGCTATCGGAGAAACTAATCTCCTTCCTGAAAGGAGATAATTATCATACAACTGTCCTATAGACCAATGACTAACCCGTTCTCATGGACCAACCAACTCATATCATACAAAAACAAGTCTTTGATATTGATTTTACTTCTAAGGAAAAGGCTTTTGAGCTACAGACCAAAATAAGCAGTCTGTTTTATAGCCAACTCGAAAATACTATCGGGACTGTTTTTGACAAATTCATCCGGGATGATAGGATCCTCAGCATTGAAACTTTACGGGTTGACATTGGCCGTATCCCTTATGACAGCATAGAAGATTCATTTGCAGACAGACTTAAGGAAGCGTTGGAAAAAGAACTCGAAACCTGGTTTTATTCTTTAAATCATTATGCTGATTCCCACGAAAATAATCATCTTTCGTCCCTCAAATCTTCTTATGCCGGCCTGTTAGAATATTTTTTAATCACAGGAACCTTACCCTGGTGGGCTTCGGGGAATATGATGACAGACCCGGCCAAGGTCATAAAGCTGCTTCTCGAAGAAAATGCACAGGCAGTAAAAAATTTAATCCATAAAGCAGGGCAATTCGCTGATGTCCGCCGGAGACTCATCTATCAGTTTTCTGAAGAAATCATTCGTTCCATCGTGAGAATCCTCGAACCGGACGAAGCAGATTTTATTTTCGGATATCATCGGGAGATCGTAAAAATACAACACGCCCAACAAATAGTGAAGGATGAAATAAGTGTGGTGAAAAAAGAGGTCTGGATATTTATCGTCACCTATCTTCTGGTAGATCGTGGAAGTAATTTTAACCGGAAAATATTCGTCAAAAATACACTTCGGCAAATGGCGGAGCATTACAATCTGCATTACGAAGAAATATTAAAACTATTTGAGGCCGCCCTGAATGATAAAGCTGCATTGGAAGAATCCCATCATTCTTTAGGAATCCTCTTAAAAGAATTATTTCTTGAACAGTTCCCACTTGATTCGGGAAACAGAGATAATGAAGATAAAGAAAAATCAATATCAAAAAAAGAAATTAAAGTTAGAAAAGAAGAGATTATCAGATATTATCTGCAGTTCGGTACGCTCCCATTGTGGGCGGAGCATATCGGTGCCAAAGAATTAAATATCGGCTTCGAAGAACTGATCCGCGAATCACCGGACATAGCCAAAGAATTGATCCTGACTTTGGAAAATAAAGAAAGAGCCATTCAACATATAACCTTCGCCTTTGACATTCCCGTGATAACCGGAATCGTAAAGCTGGTGGAGCCGGCGAATGCAACTTTTATTATCCATTATGTAGAACGGGTAAAAAAGGTGCAACGGAAAGAATCTTTCGCAAACGCAGAAGAAAAAAGCTTTACACAATCCGTATGGCAATTTGTACTTGCATATCTGCTTATTGACCGTGGCTCTGTTTTCAATACCCGCATGTTTCTGGAAAGCAATATCCGGCGAATGGCACATCAATATAATCTGCATGTTGAAACGCTGCTCACCTTTCTCATTCAGGAAGTAAAAGAAGCAGATAATATGAATAACGGTGTCCCGCTTTTTCTTTTGCTCACGGACATATTGCATTCCCATAAAGGCTCTATGGATGAAAAAAGTAATATCCATTCCATTGTGTCCGGTGAACGGGATAGGGCGACCTCAGAAAAACGAATAAAAATAGCAAAGCAACATAGCAAAACGCTTTTCGACATCCTTAGATATTGGGTTATACATGGGCATTTTCCCTGGTGGGGGAAACAATATGCCGATCAGTTGCCTGCAGAAATGTGGAAAGAATTGATCTCCACAGAACTGGGAGAAGCATTAAAGTTGATACAATATGCTGGTACCGATCCCGCCATGAAACAACGGCTGGTTTATCAGTTACCGCTATCCATTTTCCTGGCTACTTTCGATTCATTACCCCAGGGAAAAGAAGCTATTAAGATGTATGAGGTCATGGCTTATTTTTTGGGAAACCTTGCAGCATTAAGAATAAAAAATAAGCTTGTTCAGCAAAATATATTATTACTGGCATGGTGGGATATCTTTATTTCTTCCGGCTACCAGGCTTTTGATCCGGAACAGTTTATCAACGTCAGCATCTACCGGTTGTCGCAATGGACAGGCCTATATGTGGAGAACATTCGTCACCGGTTGCTTGCCATTTCTCATCATGATATGGACTGGGCTCTCCCTGAAAAATTAAAGCCCGTATTCCAACAGCTTGTTAAAGCGCTCAATAGTCCATCAACAACCATAGATGAACGGAGGGAGGATTATGGCTGGCCTGATTTTAAAATCGTGATTTCACAATATATAGCTCCTGAGAAAGGAAAGAAAGAAGTAGATATTCTGGGTGAATCTTTACGGATCCTCGAATACTATCTTACATGGAATAAATTACCAGACCAAATACCGGGACTGACACCAGCACAGACAGATCATTTTTTAAAAAGGCTTTTGCAATTACTGATGCAGGAAAGGCCCGTAGCCCTGCGGACAATTTTGCAAAAACAAACTCATTCATCCGCTGCCAGAATGAAAATGCATAATCTCTTTGCCTTGAATACCGATGGAAGTAATAAAAATATAGAGCATATATTGCAGGAATTCCGGCAAAGGGATTTTTTGCAATACCTGACAGAAACATCGGGAAAAGGTTTAGAAATGGATGATAAAAACATGAGGGAAATATTAAGCCATGCTGTTTATCATTCTTTTACCGGCAAGGAGAAGGGGTTCTTGCAGGTCTTATTACGTTCACCCGCGATGATCCGGTATATCGCTGAAGAATTTGGAAATGATGAGCTATATCGCTTGATAGGAAATATAACTCCGAATGGCAAAGAGCAAGTAGCTCCTTTCCTGAAACAAGTGTATAATTTTCTCCTGCCGGCTGTGCCAGACACCCTGGAGAGGGGAAAGATGGGCTTATTATTTCGCCAGTTTAGCCTGTATTATTTTGCAGAGGGAAGCAATACAAAGGACCTGTTGCAATATCTTACACTACTCTTCACGATGCTGGCAGACGCGATGCCGGACAAAATAAAATTTTATAAGTCTTTGCTGAAGGTGATTAACACCGAATCAAATGCAATTGCTTTCTTACCATATCATTTCATTCCTGTGCTAAAAAGGCAATTGGAACAATTGATTGCTCAGGAAACGCGACAGGACGACTTTAAGCATGCATTGGTAGAGACGGATCAAATAATGAGCAATCAGATAAGTCGTGTTGATTTTAAACAAGTGGAAAATAAAACGCCTATTGGGAGGCCAACCAATCCGCCGGAACAACCACGCAAGAAAGAGGAATCTAAAAAGGATCTAAAAAAATTATTTAATATAAAGGAAGATACCATTTATATCAGCAATGCGGGCCTTGTATTGTTTCATCCTTTTCTAAGCACCTATTTCAACCGGTTAGGATTGATGGAAAAGGGTAAATTTGTCAATGAAGAAGCTATCATAAGAGGAGTGTATTTGCTGCAATTCCTGGTAGATGGTAAAGAGCAACATCCGGAACATGAGCTGGTATTGAACAAAATATTATGCGGAATGCCCGTTGAAAAGCCGATGCCTGCTGAAGTCGCTTTCGGGGAGCAGGATAAAGAAATCTCTATGGAATTACTCAACGTGATGAAAGAACGGTGGGAAAAAGTAAAAGACACTTCCGTGGAAGGATTCAGAGCATCCTTTCTGCAGAGAAACGGAGCGCTTACCGCTACAGAAGACTCCTGGAATCTCCGGGTGGAACAGCGAGGGTATGATGTGTTATTGCAAACATTACCCTGGAGCTTCAGTATGATCAAAGCATCCTGGATGGAAAAAATACTATATGTAGAATGGGCATGAATATGATACAGGCCAATGCGGCCGCCATGACAGAAGAAATGCAATGGCTGGGACAAGTCATTGATACCCGTATGAAATTATATTGGCAGCAACCCTGCCCTTTCAAAGATATTGGTGAAGTACCCCCCC
The DNA here is from genome assembly GCA_004299085.1 of Chitinophagaceae bacterium. Lineage (GTDB taxonomy): Bacteria > Bacteroidota > Bacteroidia > Chitinophagales > Chitinophagaceae > FW021-bin31. The sequence goes on from SCQV01000353.1 coordinate 30,588, forward strand.
CCGAACCGGATAACCAGTCCATCTATGCGCAGGTGGTCAAGTATTACCAAATGAATTTTACCGAACGCATCATCCTGTCGCTGTCGCTGGCCCCCCATCTGCAACCTCATTTACTGGATGTCTTTTTTGTGAAAAATAAAACCTTTGACCGGGGGTTTACAGAGTTTGGCGGTATTAAAGGGCAAAATCACGGTGGATTTCTTCCCACCGGCGAAACGGTCTCTTTTATTGTGGCAGCCAATGATATGGAGAAACGTTTCTCTTTAATGGAACTATTCGGAGTGGATCATTTCTTTCACACATCCGGCATATTGAAGCTAAGCCCCCCCCCGACGGAAGAACCATTCCTGAGCAGTGTACTGAGCATTTCTCCGGAATATCTCAGTTATTTCACACTTGGGATATCCCATAAGCCGGATTTCAGCATCCATTTTCCTGCCAAACGTATTTATACCGGCATGGACTGGGAAGATTTAGTGCTGGACGAACATACGATGGAAGGGATTATGGAGATACGCGACTGGCTGGAATTTGGTGATACACTGATGAATGAATGGGGAATGCACAAGAAGTTGAAACCCGGTTTTCGCAGCTTGTTTTATGGACCTCCCGGCACCGGAAAAACCCTGACCGCCAGTCTGCTCGGAAAATTCTCCGGTTTGGATGTGTACAGGATAGACTTATCAATGATAGTCTCTAAATTTATAGGAGAAACGGAAAAAAACCTGGCCAACGTTTTTGATCAGGCTGAGCACAAAAGCTGGATTTTGTTTTTTGACGAAGCGGATGCTTTGTTCGGTAAACGCACGCAGACAAGCAGCTCTAACGACCGCTATGCCAACCAGGAAATTTCGTACCTGCTGCAACGTATTGAAGATTTTCCCGGTGTAGTGATACTGGCCACCAACCTGAGAGCTAATATAGATGATGCGTTTAGCCGGCGTTTCCAATCCATGATTTCTTTCCCCATTCCCGGACCGGAGCAAAGATTACAGCTCTGGCAACAGGCCTTTTCCGAAAAAAGCAGGCTGGAAGATTGCATTAACCTGAGAGAAATAGCCACAAAATATGAAATGACCGGCGGCGCCATGATCAATGTAAGCCGCTATAGTTCCCTGATGGCGCTGAAGCGGGGGAATAATGTTATTTTGAAAAGAGATATCATGACCGGGATTCGGAAAGAGTATGGGAAAGAGGGGAAGACGGTGTGAGGAAAAGCAATATTCAAATCACCATGGATTTTCAGGATTGCCAAGCCCAGCAGGGTTTCCCAGACCTCCAAGATGCTCAAACACTCTTATATCCTGTGTTGCATGTGCCTCTGCACGTGCATTCAATAATCTAATTAAGTCTATCATGTATTGAGTCATAGTTATCCAGTCAGTCCGCGGAAAACGTTCAGCCCCACCCAATTTGGGAATCATATTCCGCATCTCAAAGACAGGTGCTTCCCGATGGGCGGTTCCCACCGGTCTCGTATCTCCACCACGATTGCCTAGTGGATCTATATCTTCTGTAGGCCTTTGTTGGAAACCTCCAAAATGCGGGGTTACGCCGTCCGACGCCTGAGTGAAAACATTATTAACGAATTGTTGGCAGGTGATTGCAAACTGAGCTGGTCCGCCAGGAGCCCGCGTTTCTGTAGGGTTATTCAAAAGTGCACTAACCTGATTACGGTTTGTATAATGAAACATCCTGTTTATGAGAAAAGTTAAATTAGCAGGGTTTGCCTGTATCCAGTTTTTTTCCGTAGCCGGAACGGCCCGGCCGAAAATTTGAGAAAGATCGGTGCGGGAGAGCAAGTCAGTAAGATTTTTATCTAATGACTGAACACCAGGCCCGGTCCAATGTTTACCCAAACGGAGGTATTGGCATATAAGCGTTACTAATCCACGTAAATTTACAAAGGAGGGAATTGGTCCCACCCCTCCGCCTATTTGCGCCTTGACATCCCTAATTACATTGGTGGCATTTGCAACTGCAATAGCCATCTCCACTTCAGCACGATTAATCCCTCCAGGATTCTGAGGAGTTCCGCCTACATCGGCCTGGTGCTTAAGAGAAAATTGATTTTGAGGGGCTCCAAAGGCCACTGTACTTTTTATAAGTGAAGGTATCTGTGCAAGGTCAACAGCAAAGGTGCTTTGAATGGATGCATCGGTTGATTGTGGATTAAGTGTTGGTCCGGAATTACCGATATAGGTGAGTGGGTTTAGGATATTGGTATTGGGTATGGTATTAAATAATATCCGATTAGCGAAATTAGCAGTTCCATTTTCAATTGCTTGTGCGAGTGCGGCAGCTTCCGTCATCGCAACAATCAAATTAGCAGCTTGTGCCGGTCTTTCCGGTTCATAGGGTCTGGTTACAATTTCCAGAATAGAAGCATAACGGTCTGTACCCTGACCAGCTATTGGATGATTAACGCTCCAAGCGCCTGCCGCCACTCCGCCGCCTGCAGCTCTTCTGTATAGCCGATTTATCCCGGGGGGAGCCTGCTGATTAGCGGGGTTTGTCCAGAACTGCCGGTGTTGCAATACCTCCTGTCTCAATTGTAGCAATGTATTTCTAACTGTGAAATACCGGCTGCGTCTTATGGGATGTGCGTAGGAAGGCGCTAGATTATTAGCCAACCAACTATTGATGGATTGGGTAATATTAAATAGTACGACGCCTGCACGGGCAGCTTCCCAATTGTCTTTTTCCCTGATATATTGTAGAATGAGTTGATCTATTACACCGAAGGCGGTATTATCAGTTCCGGTACTATTAACGGCAGGAGGACGCAGATAGCGGTTCCCATTTGTAGAATTTTGCCAATTAACAGGATTTAATAAGTTAAAATTTAATCCGCCTGTTCGGGGATCAACTACAGGCGCGCCCCCAGGAGCCACGCCTACAGTAGTTTCGTGTGTTGCAGGCAGATCATAGGTGCCTAATTGTTGCCAGTTTATTCCTCCGCCGCCTCCAAGGGGTAAGTTCCTTGCAACCTGAAAATTTGCTTCGGCAGGAGGACGGGGAGTCGTACCTTCAACAGAACCATTATGATCTACCTGTAATTCAAGATTTTGGGTTCCATAGGATCCTAAAAAGCGTTTCTCTGGAACCGGACGTCCGTCCACATCCACCAGCACCAGCAATTCCAATTCAAAACCCAACTTGGGTTGCACAACAGGGTAAGGAATATGTTGAACCGCTTCTCCTGTTAACAAGTGAACGGGTTTCAGATGGAAAGATTGTTCTCCAGATCGCATCATCTTATCCCCCATCACATCCGCCTCCTTCTCCAATCCTCTATCATCATTAATCGCTACCTCTTTCATCTGCATAGTTGGTCGTACCCTTCCCTGTTTTTGCTGTACCACGTGCCAGGCTTCATGGGGCAAATGCCTTTCCTGTCCGGGAGCTATATGAATATCGCTTCCCTGTGCATACGCCAAAGCGTTTAGTTGCGAGGGAAGGGAGGAATTGAAATGCACTCTTACATCATCCATAGAATAGCCGGAGAGATTTTCAATACCAGATTTTAAATAGTCCGACATGCCGGTTCTGTTAGCTTTTGGAGGAGCAATATTTTGTTTTCTT
>SCQV01000037.1 GCA_004299085.1 Chitinophagaceae bacterium
GCGGAAGTGTTGTTTGATCGCGCAGAAGCAGCAGCCAGGGGTTTTACTAATGAGAATGCGGCTACCTTATATAAGGAAGCCATTACCGCTTCCTTGCAGCAATACAATGTCAGTCAGAGTGATATTGATAAATACCTGGCGCAACCGGAAGTTCAATATAATCCCGATAATTTTAAAGAATCCATTGGCGTGCAGAAATGGATTGCATTGTTTGGCCAGGGATTGGAAGCTTTTGCTGAATTGCGCCGGTTAGGCTATCCGCAACTGAAACCCGCAGTAGCAGGCGTGCTAAATGGTAAAATGCCATTGCGTTTCATTTATCCCGGGACAGAGCAATCGCTGAATAAAATAGGCTATCAGCAGGCAATTGGGAATCAGGGTCCCGATTTATTGACCACGCGTTTATGGTTTGATGTAAATTAGCAACTTAAAAGAATAAATAATGATGATAACACCGAAGAAATTTATGCATAAAATAACGTGGGCTGCAGGACTGTTGGGGGCGCTGCTTTTTATGGCGGGCTGCTCCGGCAACAGGGCTTCTTTAAAAACCGGTGATTGGAGAGCCGTATTACAGAGGGCGGATGGCCGGCAGGTCGTTTTCAATTTTGAAGTGACGGACAGTTCAGGGAAGGATGTAATATATGTTTTCAATGCCAACGAACGGATGCGTGTGGACAGTATCCTTTTTGACGGAGATTCTGTTTTTATCCAAATGCCCTTTTTCGGTTCCCATTTTAAAGCTAAAATAAATACTGACGGAAGCCTGCAGGGTACCTGGACTAAAAATTACGGAAACCGGCTGGCTGTGATGCCTTTTCATGCGGTACCCAACGACAGTGTTCGACTGCAGGCTTATGTAAAACCCACAAGGAATATTTCAGGAAGCTGGCTTGCCGCTTTTCCGGGAAACAGAAAGGACACTTTTAAGGCAATAGGCTTATTTGAACAGGCCGGGAACCAACTGACCGGAACTTTTATGACGCCATCCGGCGATTACCGCTACCTGCAAGGCGTAGTAAGCGGAGATACCATGAAGCTGTCTGGCTTTGACGGATGCCATGCGCTATTATTTACCGCACTCATAAATGATGACAGTACTATTTCCGATGGCCAATTATATTCTATCAATAGTAAACCCATGCCCTGGTATGCAGAAAAGAAAGTTTTTGATTCGCTGCCTGCTGCCTATTCCATTGACAACATCAAGCCGGGGACAGTAAAGTTGAAATTCAGGCTCAAAGATATGCAGACATCTAAGGAGGTTTCTGTTTCAGACAGCAATTATCTGGGAAAAGTGGTAGTGATTCAGATACTGGGATCCTGGTGTCCGAATTGTATGGATGAGACAACGTTCTTCACCCAATATTATAAGGAAAATCATCAGCGAGGAGTGGATTTTATTGGAATTGATTTTGAAAGAACGGATAACCTGGCTCAGTCTGAACAGGCTATGCAATCCTTTTTTAAACATTTTGACATCAGTTACCCCATATTATTTTCCGGCGTGGCCGCTACGGATCCTGATCTTACTAAAAAAGTGTTTCCTAATCTTCCGGTAAAAATACAGGCTTTTCCTACTACTATTTTTATAGATAAGCAAGGGTACGTTCGTAAAATACACAGTGGAATAAACGGGCCTGCCACAGGTAAATATTATGATCAGTTTAAAAATGAGTTTAAGCAAACCGTGAATGGATTACTGTCTGAGTGACGAAATATCTTTCAGCCACTGTATCAGAAAAACGTTCAGATTTTTTACGGCAAGCGGAATATTCCATTTTGATTTGTTTCTGAGTTCCACATAATTGGAAACGCTTCTGATTTGGGCGAACTTGATTCTTTCCATCAGGCATACATAGTGGAAAGCTGCGCCTTCCATACTTTCTAAATCAGGGTGATATTTTTCTATCCTGCGCTGAATAGTGCTTTGTTTTCCGCTCACTGTATTTACCGTAATGGCATTTGCTTCGGGCAGATTGTTTAGGGGGCCGGAACCCAACTGCGGAGCTATTAATTTCTTCTGAAAATAAGGATGATCACTTTCCTTCAAAAATCCCATTTCAAAAAGGTCTGTGAAACGTTCATTGTCTTCAACACCCAAATCTGCCAGGATGTCACTTTTTATACGCATTACTTTACCCAATGGAATATCACTTGAAAAAGTGCCTGCAATACCTGCCTGAACAGCCAGATCAACCGGATAACCGGATAAACATTTCCCTATTGAATAGGCAGCCGCAACACCACCGATGCCTGTAATGCATATTTTAATATGGAGAGCATCCTTTTTGTAACTACTCTCCTCTTTATCCACTCTGTATAATTGAAGATATTGCCGGAGAGGGGCAATTTCGTTGGAAGTAGC
>SCQV01000354.1 GCA_004299085.1 Chitinophagaceae bacterium
TTTCAGACTGTCGGTATATAAATTGAAACGGATATGCTCAGCATAAGGCAGGGAAAGGTTACAGGAAACTGTTCTCCCGTCTATTTTGATTTTAAAAGCAGCCTGGTGGTTATTATCCCATACTTTTCCCCTGTCAAAAGTGAATTGTCCGTTATAGATAGTTCCCTGCTGTGAAGAAATCTCCAGGCTGCTCCATCTGATTCGTCCATTTAGAAATCCCCTGGTGGACAGTTCCTGATTTCCCGAAAATTTAAACGTAAAACCGACTGGAATGGTGTTCATTATTTCCGGAATGCTTCCGGGATCATAACCTGTCTTTACACTTATAGGGATTCGTGATTGAGCAGCACTAAAGGGGCCTATAAACAGCATAACAGCTACAAAGACACCTCTTAAGCCTCTTGAAAAGGCAATAATCATTTTATTATTGCTTTCATCAGAAAAAATCGTTCCATTTTTTGTCAATACTTGGCAATCTGTGCCTTCAACATTTTTCTGGCAAAATGGATGCGGCTTTTGATGGTTCCCAAAGGCTCATGAAGCTGATCGGCTATCTCATAATATTTATACCCTTCGAAGTACATGACGAAGGGTTTTTTGAATATTTCAGGTAACCGTTCTATAGAGCCGCGGATCTCTTTTGCCCCGATATTGGCTTCTGCAGAATTGGCTACCGAGGGTTGGTTATAATCCAACAGATAATCGTTGGTGGTATGATCAAAAATGGTATTTTGTTTGACTTTACGCCGGTAATTATTAATAAAGATATTACGCATGATAGTGTAAAGCCATGCTTTAATATTAGTACCTACGTTGTACTTTTCCTGATTGGCAAGAGCACGGTACATCGTTTCCTGGAAAAGGTCTTTAGCAGCCTCATTATCACGCGTTAAGGTAACGGCGAACGGACGCAGGAAATCCGCATTGCTGACTAATAGCTGATTAAATTCAATGCTGGACATATTGTTCAAATTTTGTTAGTACAAAATTAAACAAACTTTCCCCGTTTGTCCAAATATTTCTGTCTAATGTTTTGTTAAAGTATATTAAACAACGTGGGCTGTATTAAAAGCTGTTCAGAAAAGAAATAGCGTCTGCAAAAGATTGCTTGCAATGTAGATGTTCAGGTAATTCCGTACCATTTAACTTATGCATGACAGGGCCGGAAAGAATGACCGGTAAAGGAGTAAATTGATTATTCAGATCTTTCAAAAATTTATTGACGTGAAAGCTGTTCGTTACCGAGGTTAAATGAAGATACACATAATCCACTTTCTTTCGTTTGCAAACTGCCGCAGCATCTGTCAACGAAATATTGGCGCCCAGATATAAAGCAGGAATTCCCTTCGATTTTAAAATATAATAAACATACAATAAGCTCAATTCGTGAAATTCACCTTCGGGAAGAAACAACAGAAAGGTTATCTTTTTTTCCACCCTCGAATAGGCACTCTCTATAGCTACAATCAACTTCTGGCGTACGATATTAGTCACCAGGTGTTCCTGAGCCGGATTTACATGATTGGTAGTCCATAACAGTCCCATCTTTTCCAAAAAAGGAAAAATAACATGTTGTACCGCTTTGTTTAGCCCTTTCGAAAGAATATAATTATCCAATATCTCTTCAAAACGTTTCACCTCCATCTCCATCATGGCAGTTATCAGTTCCGATACAAAACGTTCTTCGCAGGCAAGCGATTGAGTTAATTCCAGTAACTTTTCCTGCCTTTCATCCTCGCTCATTCTGCTGATGTTGGAAATCCGGAAGCCGAATTTATTGAGCAATGCCACATTGAGTATTCTCTTCAGCTCCTGGCCATCATAATAACGGATATTAGATTCGGTTCTTTGAGGCTTTAAAAAATCATACCGCTGCTCCCACATTCTTATGGTATGCGCTTTAATACCGGAAAGGTTTTCCAGATCTTTGATTGTGAAGACATTCATAAGGCGAGTTTCATTACAATACTTTACAGTTAAAGAAGATTTTGGTTTAAAGTGTACATTTGCCGCATGCATTATCTTTCCGTTGAAAATCTGAGCAAGTCCTACGGTATCAAGCCACTTTTCCAAAACATTACATTTAATCTGGAAGAAGGAGAAAAGGTGGCCTTAGTCGCTCAGAACGGAACCGGAAAATCTTCCCTGTTAAAAATAATCGCCGGTAAAGACACGCCGGATGAAGGCACTCTCTGGATTCATAAAGATGTTCAGGTAGCATACCTGGCACAAGAGCCTCAGTTTGATGATGGCAGCTCCGTTTTAACCAATATTTTTATGCACCCCCACCCCGTTTTACAGCTTATCAGGCAATATGAGCAATTAGCTTCTTCAAAAAACGCTGACAGCCGGGAAATGGCAAAGATCATTGCTTTGATGGATGATACTGATGCCTGGCAATTCGAAGGGAAAGTAAAAGAAATACTCGGCAGGTTGAATATTACTTTTTTGGATCAAACGGTACGTTCTTTATCCGGCGGGCAACGTAAACGTGTGGCGCTCGCCAAAACTTTAATTGATGCCGGTTTTGATAATACACATATTCTCCTACTGATGGATGAACCGACCAATCATTTAGATATGGATATGATAGAATGGCTGGAGCAATATTTAAGCAAAGCTAAAATGACTTTGTTGTTAGTGACTCACGACCGGTATTTTCTGGACAGGGTTTGTAATGAAATTATAGAATTGGATGAAGGGCAATTATACATCCATAGAGGAAATTATCAATATTACGTAGAAAAAAAATACGAACGAAAGGTTTCGGAGAAAGCGTCAGTCGAAAAAGCCAGAAACTTATTGAGAAAAGAATTGGATTGGATGCGCAGGCAGCCACAGGCTCGTACCGGCAAATCCAAATCCCGCATTGATGCATTTTATGATCTGAAGGATAAAGCTTCCGTGCGTGATGAAAATACGCAACTTTCACTGAATGTAAAAATGAGCCGGCTTGGTGGTAAGATTTTAGAGATGAAGAAAGTTTACAAATCCTACGGCGAAAAATGCATCCTGAAAGGATTTGATTATTCATTTAAAAAAGGTGAACGCATTGGTATCATAGGCAGCAATGGCGCCGGCAAATCAACGCTGTTAAATATACTACAAGGAATCGAAAAGCCGGATTCAGGAAAGATAAATATCGGAGATACAGTCATTTTCGGATATTATCATCAGCAGGGATTGGTATTTAAAGAGGATAAACGCCTGATAGAATGGGTTAAAGATATAGCTGAAAATTTTCCGTTGGCAGACGGAGGGGTTTTAAGCGCCTCTGAATTTTTAACCCGGTTTCTTTTTCCTCCCGAAGCACAATATACTTATATCTCCAGTTTAAGCGGCGGAGAAAAGAAAAGACTCTTATTACTTTCTATATTATTCAAAAATCCTAACTTCTTAGTATTAGATGAGCCTACCAACGATCTGGATATCCAGACCTTGCAGGTATTGGAAGATTTTCTGGAATCATTTCCCGGCTGTATAATGATTGTTTCACATGATCGTTATTTCATGGACCGTTTAATAGATCATTTATTGGTCTTTGAAGGGGGTGGCAGGATCAGCGATTTCCCGGGGAATTATTCGCAATACAGGTCTGCCGAAAAAGAAAAAGAGGAAAAAATCTCAACCTCAAAACAGATACCGGCAAATAACAATCCGCATATCTCTTCATCCGCAGAAAAGAAAAAGCTCTCTTATAGCGAGAAAAGGGAATTAGCATCTTTGGATAAAGAAATAGCCCAACTGGAATTGGAAAAACAACAACTGGAGGAATTAATAAATACCGGAAATGCAGATTATACTGTCCTGCAAAGCTCCGCCGTCCGCATTCATGAAATTACCGTTTTGCTGGATGAAAAAGAATTGCGCTGGCTGGAATTGGATGAAAAAAGATAAAGGGTATGTATTCTTAGTTTTGCATTCACTGAATTCAATTAGGAATTATCAAAAAATATAAGAAAAGAGTGTTATTGAAACCCAATTAAAAAACTATGAAAACAAAATTAAAAAACCTCCACATTGTTCAGCATTTCTTCCAGGGCATATTAGTGGTAGCTCCTGTATTTTTCACCTTTTACGTACTGCAACTGATTTTTGATAAATTAGACAGTCTCATCCAAGTCAAATTCCCTCGTCTCGGAATCATTCCGGGCGTAGGTGTGCTCATTATTTTAGTGGGCGTTACACTCATCGGATATCTGTCTTCCATATTTTTTCTGGGAAGATTATTTGACTTATTTGAACGGTTGCTTGAAAAAATTCCCGTGATCAAATTCTTGTATTCTTCACTCAAAGAAGTTTTTGACTCCCTCATCGGGCAAAAGAAGAAATTTGATCGTCCGGTGCTTGCGCATATTTATTCAGATGAAGTTTGGGAGCTTGGTTTTATAACGCAGGAGGATGTCAGCGATTTCGGATTGAAAAATATGGTGGCAGTTTATGTACCTATGTCGCTGGCTATTAGCGGAAGGGTTTATTTTATAAATCCGTCTAAAATAGCCACATTAGAGGGTATTTCCGCATCGAGCGCCATGAAATTTGCAGTTTCGGGAGGTGTGACCAATATCGGAGCGCCGGAACATCAGTCTGATATTCCGGCTGTCACAAGAGCCAGGAGAATAAAGAAAAGGAAGAAATGAGATATATTCTTTACTTTTGGAAGGTTGATTTAAACCTTTTGTATGAAATTATATTTAATCTCTATCTTTTTAGGAATAGAATTATTGTTGTCGTTCTCTGCAAAACGATCTAACGCGTGGGGATTTTTTGCCCATCGCCGTATCAACAGACTGGCGGTTTTTACACTGCCTCCGGCAATGATGCCTCTGTACAAAGGCAATATTGAGTTTGTTACCGAACATGCCACGGATCCCGATAAGCTGCGATACGTCTTAAAAGAAGAGGGTGCCCATCATTACATTGATATAGATCATTACGGAATTTATCCCTGGGACAATTTACCGAGAAAGTGGAATGAGGCAGTACAAAAATTTTCCAGAGACAGCCTATTGACACATGGTATTGTCCCATGGCATGCATTACAGATATACTATCGTTTAGAGGAAGCTTTTAAAAGAAACGATCAGTCCGCCATATTAAAATGGTCGGCTTACCTCGGCCATTATGTGGCAGATGCCTGTGTGCCGCTTCATGCCACGTCCAATTATGACGGACAATTCACTCATCAAAAAGGCATTCATGCACTTTGGGAATCCAATATTCCTGAATTGCTGGCGGATTCCACTTTCGATTATTGGACCGGAAAATCCGAGTTTATTGATCATCCGGGAAATTATATTTGGACTCTGGTATTGGAAAGTGGCAAGGCTGCAGATACTGTTTTACAAATTCAAAAGGAATTACTGCGAACATTTCCACCATCGCAGATCTATGCTTTTACAAATCGAAATTCACAATTAATACGCAGCTTCTCTCCGCAATTTGTAACTGCTTATAACCTGCGTCTTAATGGCATGGTGGAGCGCAGAATGTTACAATCTATACACGCTATTTCTTCTTTATGGTACACCGCCTGGGTTAATGCAGGGCAGCCCGATTTGCATCAGCTTTCTCATAAAACATTTTCCGAAGAAGAAGAGACAGCATTTAAAACATTAGATCAGCAGTGGCATGGGGCAAGCATTTCGGACCGCCTGCATGAATGAGCCATAAAATTGTAGTATTTTTGGCAAAATGGGAAACAAGTACCTTTCCATATTACAAAAGATTATCAGGGAAACTGTTCCTGAAAAGGAATATATCGTCTTTCTGTTTGGCAGCAGAGTAGCCAAAAATAATCACGAATATTCTGACATAGATGTTGGAATATGGGGACTTCATCCATTCCGTCCGGATCTGAGATTCAGCCTGGAAGAAAAAATAGAAAACAGCCTTATCCCTTACAAAGTAGATATCGTAGATTTCAGCAGAACAGGACAGCAATTTAAAAAAGAAGCCTTACAACACATTGAAATATGGAATTGTCCGAAAAATTTAGAGCCAATCTTAAGAGCTTAAACAAAGCAGTATCCACATTCGGGGAAAGTCTTTCTAAAGATTTTTCTAATCTGGATGCGATAGGTATTGACTCCTAAGAAAAGTCCTGCTTTTCTTGGATATTCACAGCTATTTTTAAATAGTGTAAACTTGATTAAAAACGGGAGAATACAAAAGTTTGAATATACAACGGAACTGGCATGGAAAGTAAGTAAGGCTTTTATTGAAATCCGGTTAGGTATCGTCAGTAATTCGCCTAAAGAGATTTACAGAATTATGTTTCAAAACAAGCTGATTAATGAAAAACTCTTTCATGATTTATTAGAAACTATTGACGACCGGAATCATGTAAGTCATATTTACCATGAAGAAGCTTACGACCTCATTTATAAGGAATTACCAAATCATTTAAAGTCTTTAGAAAACCTGCAAACAATTCTTAACGCGACTTACGTTTGATTCCCGTTTACCATGTAAAAAGATGGTCTTGAAACTTCCGTCCCCTGAAATCTGACGGCAGTCGAACAGCGAACATTTCCAATTCAACACCCAAAAAGAATCCGTACCTTTGCGCCTCTAAAATAGGGCTAAAGGACTATGATCAGTGTACAAAATGTGACTTTGTCTTACGGAAAAAGGGTATTGTTTGATGAAGTCAATCTGAATTTCACCAAAGGGAATTGTTATGGAATCATTGGTGCTAATGGCGCCGGAAAATCCACCTTCCTGAAAATTCTGGCAGGAGAAATTGAACCCAATAAAGGGTCAGTATCTATTACACCAGGCGAGCGGCTTTCTGTTTTGAAACAGGATCAGTTCGCGTATGATCAATATCCCGTATTGCAAACCGTGATCATGGGTAATACACACCTTTGGGATGTAATGCAGAAAAGAGATGCCATTTATGCTAAAGCAGATTTTACGGAAGAAGACGGTATTCTTGCCGGCCATCTGGAAGATGAATTTGGAGAAATGGGGGGTTATACTGCAGAAAGTGATGCGGCTACTTTTTTGAGTAATCTTGGGATAAGGGATGAGTTGCATTCAAAGCTGATGCGTGAGCTGAGCGGCAATCAAAAAGTGCGGGTCTTATTGGCACAAGCATTATTTGGCAATCCGGACATTTTATTATTAGATGAGCCAACTAACAACTTAGATATAGAAACCATCAACTGGCTGGAAAATTTCTTAGCTGATTATGAAAATATCGTGCTGGTGGTTTCGCACGATCGTCATTTTTTAGATAGCGTTTGTACGCATGTCGCTGATATTGATTTCGGTAAAATACAGATTTATACCGGTAATTACACTTTTTGGTATGAATCCAGTCAGTTGGCCGCCAGACAAATGACTGACAGGAATAAAAAGATGGAAGATAAAAGAAAAGACCTCTTGGACTTCATTGCCCGTTTCAGTGCTAATGCTTCCAAATCCAAGCAGGCCACGAGCCGTAAAAAGGCGTTAGAAAAGATTGTAATTGAAGATATTAAACCTTCCAACAGAAAATATCCGGGTATCATTTTTCAACAAAACAGAGAAGTCGGTAACCAGATATTACAGGTTGAAAAGCTGGAGAAATCAGTCGAAGGAAGAAACTTATTTAAAGAGGTAACTTTTGAAGTAAACAAGGGAGACAAAATCGCATTTCTATCAAGAGACCATGTGGCGCTCACCGCCTTTTTTGAAATCATTAATGGTGGAGCGGATCCTGATTCGGGTAAATACGAATGGGGAACGACCGTTACCAAAGCCTATCTGCCTAATGATAATGCTAAATATTTTGCCGGCGATTTCACTTTAATGGACTGGCTCAGGCAGTTTGTTCCGCCTTCAATAACAGATGTAGATGAACCTTTTCTGAGAGGCTTTTTAGGGAAAATGTTATTCAGTGGAGATGAAACATTGAAGAAAACAAATGTATTGAGTGGTGGAGAAAAAGTACGCTGCATGATTTCCCGGATGATGCTTCAAAGTCCTAATGCGGTTATCTTAGATGAGCCGACCAACCATTTAGACCTGGAATCCATCCAGGCATTCAATAACGGCATCATAGATTTCAAAGGCATCGTGCTTTTTACTACCCATGATCATCAATTCATGCAATCTGTTGCCAACCGTATTATTGAAATTACACCCAATGGCATCCTTGATCGCCTGATGACATTCGATGAATATCTTCATGATAAAAGAGTAAAGGATCTGAAGCAGGAAATGTATGAAGAAACGGTGAGTGCATAAGAGGGAATGGGACTTTTTTAAAAGAAACCGGTTCTTATCTTTTATAAAATACGAATGAATTAAAAACATTTATTCCCCAAACCATATACCTTAAGATATCACCTTCGTACTTCCGTCGGCATAACCCACGATCACCGTGCTGCATATATTTGTAAACAACCCGTTTTCTACTACTCCGGGAATATTATTTAATTGGCTTTGCAGGTCGCCGGGAGAAGGAATTGAGCCAAAGCTGCAATCAATGATATAATTTCCATTATCGGTTACAAAAACCTCCTGATTCTTTTTGCGTAAAACAGGAGTGCAGCCAAAAGATTGCAATTTTCTGAAAGTCATTTCCCATCCGAAAGGAATGACTTCCGCAGGCAAAGGAAATTTCCCCAGCGTTTCTACCATCTTACTTTCGTCCACTACAACAATCATTTCTTTGCTTGATGAAGCAATGATCTTTTCACGAAGTAATGCCCCCCCCCCTCCTTTGATAAGGTTCATATTCTCGTCCACCTCATCGGCACCGTCAATATCCACATCAATATGATCTAACTCTGCAAAAGAAATTAATGGAATATGCAATTTTTCTGCCTGTTCCTCCGATGTGACTGAAGTAGCAACAGCGGTTATCTGTAGGCCTTCCATCACCATTTTACCAATCTTTTCTATCGCCCAGAAGGCTGTGGAACCGGTACCCAGCCCCACAATCATACCTGATTGAATATATTCGGTAGCTCTCTCTCCCGCAGCTTTTTTACCGGGATTAATAGAAGTCATGAATTTGAAGCGTTAAAAGGTTTTAAAGTCATAAGGCTACAAGAGCTAAAGTTTAATTATCAATGTATCATTTTTTTAATTAACATGAAACCCTGAAACAACAATCTTTTACATAAATCCCAATTCCAGCTTGGCTTCTTCACTCATCATATCGGTGGTCCAGGGAGGTTCAAAGGTAATTTCAACGTTCACATCTTTTACGCCCTCTATTCCTTCAATCTTGGTTTTCACCTCTTCAGGCAAAGATTGTGCGGCCGGACAAAAAGGAGAGGTCAGCGACATGATCACTTCCACATCTTTATTCTCTTTTACATTCACTTCATATACTAAACCCAACTCCCAGATATTGACGGGAATTTCAGGATCATAGCAAGTCTGGATAATAGATATTGCTTCATTGCGAATAACCTCAAGGGATTTATTATATGCTCCCTTTGGTTCTTCATTATCTAAAACCTGATCCTGATCCATATTAATAATAATTTAAACTATTCACAAATGTAAAATCCAGAAAATCAAATAACAAATTTCAAGCCTGCCTTTGCAGGCAGGTAATATTCGATGCTCAACTTAATACCCTAAAACTGGTCCACAAATCAAAAATCAAAAAATCAGAGATCATCCATCACAGATCATAGATCACAGATCATAGATGGTTATGGTTATGTTATACTTTTTCCTTCTGCTGATATCCTAAAGCATATAGCTTCATCTGCTTGATCATAGAAGCAAAACCGTTGGAACGTTGTGAACCAACCACACGTTGCATTCCTATCTTCTCAATAAAATACAAATCTGAATTCAATATCTCCTTCGGAGTTCTGCCGTTCCAAATCCTGATAAGCATGCTTATCAAGCCTTTGGTTACCTCTGTATTGCTGTCCGCCAGAAAGAATATTTTACCTTCCTTAAATGAAGTGGTCAACCACACTTTCGACTGACATCCTTTCACTAAATTTTCCGGAATCTTATATTTTTCATCCAACGGCGGTAAATGATTGCCCAACTCCATGATATAAAAAACGGTACTTTCCATATCACCGCCTAACATGGAAAACTCATCAATTATTTCTTCCTGTATTTCATTGATGGATTGATTCATTTTTTCCGTTTCTGAATAATTCCTTTGACCGTTTCAATAAAATAATCCACTTCTTCTTCGGTATTGTAAACAGCAAAAGAAGCGCGATTGGTTCCTTCTATCCCCAATAAATTCATTAAAGGCTCTGTGCAATGATGTCCTGTCCTGATAGCTATCCCTTTTGCATCCAGCATCATCCCCATATCGAAATGGTGAATGCGATCAGAAACAAAAGAGACAACACCTGTCTTATGTTTGGCAGTACCTATCAACCGAATGCCATCAATTCCTGCAAGGCCGCTCATCGTTTTCTGCAATAGCTGATGTTCATGTATTAAAGCTGCGTTCCTATCCAAACTATTCACAAAATCAATAGCATTTTTCATAGCCACCACATCAGCAATATTGGGAGTACCTGCTTCAAATTTATAGGGTAATTCATTATAAGTGGTTTTATCAAAAGTAACCTCTTTAATCATTTCGCCCCCTCCCTGATATGGCGGCATAGCTTCTAATAACTCCCTTTTACCATATAAAACGCCCATCCCGTTCGGCCCATACATTTTATGTCCCGAAAAAGCCATAAAATCACAATCAAGCTCTTTTACATTAATGGGAATATGAATAATGGCCTGTGCAGCATCTATCAATACTTTAGCTCCGGCTTCATGTGCCAGCTTGATAATATCCTTTACCGGATTAATTGTGCCCAATGTATTGGAAACATACGCTATCGAAACGATCTTTGTTTTAGCGCTTAATAGCTTTTTATACTCTTTCAATATTAATTCGCCAGCTTCCGTGATGGGAATCACTTTCAGTTTCGCTCCTTTTTCTTCACAGATCATTTGCCACGGAACAATATTGGAATGATGCTCCATCGCAGATAAAATCACTTCATCTCCCTTCTTAAGGAATTTCCTTCCATAAGTTTGTGCCACCAGATTAATACCGCCCGTTGTCCCACTGGTAAAAATAATTTCTTCCGCTTCAGGAGCGTGAATAAAAGACTGAACTGCTTTCCTCGTTTCCTCAAATTCTGCAGTAGCCCGCTCTGCTAAAGTATGAATGCCGCGGTGAATATTAGCATTATCCTTTTCATAAAAATGTGATAACGCATCAATCACCTCCTTTGGTTTTTGGGAAGTGGCCGCATTATCAAAATATACTAACGGATGACCGTTTACCTTCTGATGAAGCGCCGGAAACTTTTTTCTGACCGATTGAACATCGAAAAGAATCTGCTTATTTTCAGTTAGTGTTGTCATGTGGATCAATTAAAAGCTTACTTCAATTTCTTCGCAATATATTTTCTCAAAGGGTCTTTTAACACTTCTACATTCATCTTTTGCACAATTTCATTAGCATAGGCATTCATCAATAAATTACGGGCTTCCTCTTTTGAAATACCTCTTGCCTGCATATAAAAAATGGCTTCTTCATCAATGAATCCGGCGGTAGCACCATGGGTGCAACGCACATCATCCGCAAAGATCTCTAACTGAGGTTTAGTATTTATCGTGGCATCATCGGAAAGCAATACATTGACATTGCGTTGATAAGCATTTGTCTTTTGCGCATCCGGATGAACAATAATTTTGCCGTTAAAAATACCGGTGGATTTTCCCGCCAGAATACCCTTATAAAGCTGATCACTGACACAAGAAGGTACTGCATGATCCACCCGCGTATGATTATCCAGAAATTGTTCATCTTTTAAAATATACAATCCGTTCATGATGCTGGAGCAATTTGTTCCCTGCAAAATAAAGTGAAGGTCATTACGAACAAATGCGCCATTCAAAGAAAAGACATGCGTATCAATCCGCGAATTACGTTGCTGTTCAATCCCTGTATAACCCACATGAAAATTTTTATTTTCCTCCAATTGAATACGCGAATAATCCAGCAGAGAATTTTCGCCGGCTTTTATTTCTGTAACCACATTGGTCAATGAAGGTTCCATACCTTTGGAAACAAATATTTCCGCAAACTGTACTTTACTGCCGGTTTCTGTAATAACTATATTACGCGGTTGAATAAGATACAAATCCGCTTCCGTTAATGCCACATAATAAACTAAAACAGGTTTATCCACCACGGTATTTTTCTGCACATGAATTAATACGCCGTCTGAATGAATTGCCGTATTCAGCGCGGTAAAAGCTGTATCCGTATTTACCACGTTTGCCAGATGATCCTCATAATGATCCGACCCTTTATCATCTCCCAAATGCGTGACAGTAAACTTATCCTTTCCTTCAGGGAGTATGGTGAGGTCATCCTGCAGATAGCCATTGACAAAAACCAAACGATATACATCCTTTAAATCTGCCAGCATAAAAGATTTGAAAGTGTTCTTATCCAACTTTTGCTCCCCTTTTACCGGCCACGCGTAAGGATAATGCGTTATTTTACGTACATCCGTATATTTCCAGTCTTCCATTTTGGTATGAGGAAAACCAAGCGCTTTGAAAGCGTTATAAGCTTTTTGTTGCCTCTCCAAAACAGCGTTGGCAATAATATTCCTGTTTTCCTTATTCCACCAGGTTTCTATTCTTGCCGGTAGTTGTATAGTTGATTCTAAAGTGTTCATACTGATATTTGATATTATACTTGCGTATTATTACCTTAAAAAATAATTTAGGTAAGTTTTTTACTGCCTTCCTTAATAATGTCCTTTTAACGAATGAACTTGAATAAAATCTTTTTCGACTGTATATAAAATTCTGTGCTCATCATTTATTCGTCTCGACCATTTGCCCGCTAAATCAAACTTTAACGGCTCAGGTTTCTCGCTTCCTTTGAAAGGAGATTCTTTCATCTCTCCCAATAACCTCTCAATCTTTTTTAATATTCCCTTCTGCCCTGTTTTATGGAAAAAACGAATATCCTCTTTCGCTGTATCACTTAGCCTAAGTTCAATATATCCGATGGTTCAATTTTCGTATAACGTCCTTTCTCAAAATCTTCCTCGGACCGTTTTACTTTTTTGACAAATTCAGGGTCATAAGG
>SCQV01000355.1 GCA_004299085.1 Chitinophagaceae bacterium
CCATCCGGTGTAGCTTGTTCTTCTACAATGTTTACATTCGTAAATCCAAAGCGTTTCAGAATTTCAGGAACTAACGTAATGCCTGTTCCATGAATAGAAGTATAAACGATTTTAAGGTCATGTTGCTTTTTTATAATATCCGGATTTATCGAAAGTTTTTCAACCGCATTCAGGTAAGCTTCATCAGCTTCTTTACCTAAGAGCGTAATATTTTTTTCGCCCCCGTGCCACTTTATTTCATCAATAGAAACAATTTTATTGACTTCGTCAATCACGTTTTTATCATGTGGAGGAACCAATTGTCCGCCGTCATTCCAATAAGCTTTATATCCATTGTATTCCTTCGGGTTATGCGAAGCAGTGCAAACCACGCCGCCATGGGCTTTCAATCTGCGAATAGTAAATGAAAGTTCCGGTGTAGGGCGTAAGGCCTCAAATAAGAATACTTTGATGCCGTTTGCAGCCATGACGTTGGCAGTGATTTCAGCAAAAGTGCGACTGTTATTTCTGCAGTCATGCGCTATCACTGCGCGGATCTCTCCCTCCACGGATTTGTTTAAATAATTGGCAAATCCCTGGGTGGCAGTTCCTACCGTGTATTTATTCATCCTGTTTGTCCCTACACCCATGAGACCTCGTAATCCGCCGGTTCCGAATTCCAGTGTCTGATAAAAGGCTTCTTCCAATGCCTGTGGATTATCCTTTTGCAATTGACGGATTTGAGATTTGGTTTCTTCATCGTAAGACCCTGTGAGCCAAAGCTCCACTTGTTGTTTCCATTTATTTTCCATGGATAATTTTTTTGGGTAAATATATTACAAAGAATTGCAAATACGCTCTAAAAATAATGCACTTTCCTGACTATTTTTGCAACATGCGAAATTTTGAAGACACCTGGCGGCATAAAGGAATGAGAAGTAAGTTAGTGGAAACACTTCGGGAAAAAGGCATTAGCGATGAAAATGTGTTGAATGCCATTGAGAAAGTGCCCCGCCATTACTTTATGGATACGGCTTTTGATGATATTGCCTACCAGGATAGAGCGTTCCCGATAGCTGAAGGACAAACCATTTCGCAGCCTTATACGGTGGCTTATCAAACGCAGCTTTTGGAAATAAAACCTTTTGACAAAGTGCTGGAAATTGGTACCGGCAGCGGTTACCAGGCTTGTATTCTTGCCGAAATGGGAGCACGTGTTTTTACGATTGAAAGGCAAAAGAAATTATACGATTCTTTTAAAACTTTCTTCTTCAAATCCACTTATCCTGCTATTAAATTCTTTTATGGGGATGGTTATGAAGGGCTGCCTACCTATTCACCGTTTGATAAAGTAATTGTAACGGCCGCCGCGCCTTATATTCCTGAAAAGTTATTGCAACAATTAAAGCCGGCCGGTTATATGGTAGTGCCCATCGGTGGAAGAGAGGGACAGCGAATGTTTCGTATTATCAAAAAGGGAGAGGATAAATATGAAAATGAAGTGTATGATAATTTTTCCTTTGTGCCGATGCTGGGAGGGAAGAAGGGGTGAGACGGAGGGGAGTACGCAGCGGCGGGAGGTAGTTGGTTAAGTAAGTAGTGAATAGTCAATAGTGAATTGTGAGTGGTATCTTGTTTCTTGTTCCAGGTTTCACGTTTCGAGTTTCCCTCTGCAGGCAATTTATTCATTCCTCTTTCAGCCTTTTTATGTTACCGGTTAATTCAGGCCTGAATCTCCAAAACAATTTCTTCCCACTTATCCAAATTGATTCATTGTCACCAATTTCCCAATCTGCAAAGTCTGCCCAATAAAATAATCCGTTCTTTACTATCAAAGTCGTGTCATAGATTACCGCATTTTCTGTTTCATTGAATGGCAAAAAATTAAACCTTTCAATTTCCTCAAATTTTAATTCCAACACAGCGTTCGGCTCACATTGTCTCTGAAATAATAATAATCCAATAAGCCTATTGTCGAAATGCATAGCGAGTTTTTCATCCACAAACTCTCTCGTCGAGATATAAATATCCCGAAGACAACTGTCATGAAAATAGCCAAAGCTGTCTAATAACTTGTCAATATCTGTCTGGTCTTTTATTTCTACCCACATATATTTTGCTATTAAGCTTCTATCACTTCTTCTTTCCCCAAAGTCCAAATGGATTCCAGCCGAAATACTTGATTACTTTCAACAATAGAATGGTGGCCGCTACTTCATCTAAATTGCCAATAATGGGAATATTATCAGGTATCAGTTCCAATACGCCTGCATCAGGATTCAGCAGGTAAATAACACAAATAATACCGGCCATGACCATACCTATACTTTTGAACCAGGAACGGTTTTCGTGCGTGGGCAATTCTATGATATCTTTTTTATGTTTCATAGCAGTTATTTTTAAAATAATGAATTTCCAAATTTCATTCCAGACTCCAGTCAATAGGTAATTTGTTTTGCTTTTTGAGCAATTCATTGGTTTTTGAAAAATGACGGCAACCGAAAAAGCCGTTGGAAGCGGAAAAAGGGGAGGGGTGTGCCGCTTCCAGCACAAAATGTTTGTCCATGTCAATCAGGTACTTCTTGTTTCTGGCAAAATTCCCCCATAATAAAAATATCACTCCTGTTTTTCTTTCAGATATTTTGCGAATAACAGCATCCGTGAATTGTTCCCAGCCTATTTTGCTGTGAGATGCGGGCTGATGTGCTCTGACAGTTAGAATAGCATTGAGCAGCAAAACACCATTATCCGCCCATTTTCCCAAATTACCTGAATGCGGAATCGGTAATCCAAGGTCATCTTGCAATTCTTTAAAAATATTGACCAGAGATGGCGGTGGTTTTACGCCATCATTGACCGAAAAGCATAATCCATGCGCTTGTCCGGGACCATGATAAGGGTCTTGTCCCAAAATAACGCATTTCACCCCTTCAAATGGTGTTTTATCGAATGCATTAAAAATCATTTTTCCCGGAGGATAAATGGTTTCTTTTTGGGCTTTCTCTTGTTTTAAAGTTTGTACAATAGCTGAAAAATAAGGCTGCTCAAATTCCTCCTGTAAAACGGTTTTCCAACTATGTTCAATCTGTACATCCATAAATTTCAATGTTAAATGGGGGGTTTAAAAAATAAATTTTACTTTTGCGCCTGAACTTTGGTCCGGTAGCTCAGTTGGATAGAGCATCAGCCTTCTAAGCTGAGGGTCATGCGTTCGAATCGCATCCGGATCACAAAAGTAAGAATCAATCCATTGTAAATTAATACACTACAATGGATTTTTTATTGGGGGTAGAAATTTTGACTATCTTAATAGATGGCTACCCCCCTTAATTAATATTGAACCATGAATGCTGATTTTGAACGATATCATTGCCAGATGGCATTGCCGCGGTTTGGCCGGAAAGCACAACAGCTTTTACAAAATGCAAAAGTCCTGATAGTGGGAGCGGGGGGCTTAGGTTGCCCTTCAGCGCAATACCTGGCTGCGGCAGGCATCGGTACGCTGGCTATTGCAGATGATGATGTAATCTCCATCCGGAATTTGCATCGTCAGATATTATTTAACCCGGATGAGGCCGGATTAAAAAAAGTGACTATAATTTGCAAAAAATTGCAACAACAAAATCCTTCCATCCATATTATTCCTTACGATTTGAGAATTACTTCAAGTAATGTGATGGATTTGATTTCGTCTTACGATTTGATCATAGAGGGAACCGATAATTTTGAAACTAAATGTTTGTTAAATGATGCCTGTGTTCTTGCAGGAAAACTGTTGGTGTATGGCGCCATTTATCAATATGAGGGACAAGTAGCGGTTTGGAATGTAAGGAGAGAGGACGGAACTTATTCTCCCCATTATCGTGATGTATTTCCGGATGCAGAAAAAACGTATGTTCCTGACTGCTCAGAAGGTGGGGTTATTCCTACCTTAGCCGGCATTGTCGGTTGTATGCAAGCCAATGAAGCGATAAAGTATATAACTGGCGATAAAGATGTTTTGGAGGGAAAACTTTGGATATTC
>SCQV01000356.1 GCA_004299085.1 Chitinophagaceae bacterium
TAGGTCAAGGATGGATTAAGAATGGACTAAAGGTACTAAAAGCGCACTTAGCGTATCTATGAGTGGGATTTATCCGCAGGGTTAAGGGGGATATAAGGCTTGATTAGCACATAGATCATCAAATCTCACATTATATGAAAGCAGATAAATCAAATTATTCTTTGCTTCATTATGTATGGAAAATCTTTACTACTTTTTATGAGTACAAAACGCTGATACTCTCAGCAGTTCAATTTAAAATTAATGTTCCGAACGATTTCCAGGAAATGAAACACGAGAAACGCCATTCATAAGCCCGGAGGACTTAAATTTGAATCACCGCGCATGCAATCCGTGGTAACAAATAATCACACAAAATACAAGCCTGAAAGGTTTGAACAGCTAACAATAAAAAAATAATGAGACCTAAACGTATATACCTATTTACTTAAATTCAGAAGTGTAGTTCGAAACTTCCAAACACGCCAAATTTTTTCTGAGCCGGTTCGTTAGCATGTGGCTTGGGTAATACCCGCCATATCACATCAATACGGATAAAATGCAAAATGTTGGAAACACCTGTGCCCAACTCCAGATAAGGGTCTCCTTCCAGCGTTTTAAAGGGATAACCCGATCCCATGTTTAATGAGGTATTGGCATCAGATAAGCTTCCAATCACCCCTTTGGCGGTCCAGAACTGGCGAAGTTTCAATTTTCGCACCCAGGGAATATAGCTGAAAATACCGCCCCCAATATCATGCTCAAAATTAAATCCTGCCCATTCATCGCTCAAAAATTCATAGCGGTTCATCATATTAAATGCACCCGGGTCATAATAATATAATTCATTTCCCGGGTGAACTTCCAATAAAAGATAAGGCAATGTCCCGAATATCTTACCGCCGTAAACATCATAGCTGATGCTGCCGAATGGAGGTATCGGCAAATTATCAGAAATGCTGAGCTTCAGCTTCTGATATTGATAGCCACTGTTGAGGACACCTTTCACTCCGGTAGCTGCATCCAAAGTAACAATAGGATAAGGACTTCCCAGGCCGATACGGTAATAATTTCCTTCCAGGAATTTTTCCCGCCATGCAAAACGCAATTCAAGATTTATTTCGCTATTATCCAGGGAAGTATAATTTTTACTATCCTGCTGAAAATAACTTTTCAACGGTAAAGGTGCATAAGGAAGATAGTCAGTATTAGTAAATGTCCAGTGCATGGAAAAACCGCTGAACCATTCCTTATAAAATTCCAGCCTCTTTTCGTCTGTCATTACAAATTTTTGCGGAATACCTCTTTTGCGCACGGCAATAGTAAAAATATTGTTAGTGCTTAACTGCTCATCCTCATTAAGATTTCCCACATCCAGGTCATGAGTATAAGAGCCGTACAAATACATACGAGGATGGCGCTTCAGCAGCCAGAGTCCTGAAAGGCTGCCCTTAAATTTCTTATCCCCAAAACCATAGGCTAAATCTCCATGCAAATAGATATCTTTAAATAGCTGAGGGGTGGTGCCCAGGTCCAGACGAAGCCTGAATCTTTCCAATTCATTTTCACTGAATAAATACCAATATGGGCCAAACTCAAGCGGGCCTACATCTTTAGTTCCTGTAGTAATAAATTCCACCACGTTGGAATATTTCTTATAGAGCGGCATTTGTTCCAGCGTGTCCATCATGGAATAGATGGCCTTTTCATTTTTACTTAACGGGCCATAACGATGCATATTCCAAAAGCTGTCCGGCTTATCCAGGGCATCAGGAAGAATGTAAATATTATCCGCCTTATACCTTTTTTCACCGAATATATTAGTTGCAGAAGTATCATTGATGGAAATATCATAATAAGAAGTGGTTTTCCTTCCTATAAAACCGGGTAACAGTGTCCCGTTTTTCCCCAGCGAAAACTGCGCAACAAATTTATCTTTTACCAGGAACCAAAGTGTATCTCCCAGAGGTTTAAATTCCTGGACCAGGTCCACCCGGTGAACAAAGTTGAGATTCGCCTCTGTAGCCGCCTGCATGTTCATCTTCTGAATGGCAAAGGTGGTGTCTGCCACCCAAAAATCGCCGAAGAAGTCATTTTCTCCTTTTCTTTTAGGTTCAAAAGTGATATGAAAACATTGGTGGTTGTCAATATACTGGGTATCCACTAACTTATACCGGTAATAAAAAGTGGCAATATCACTTATCGGGCTGATAAACTTTTGGTCAAATACGGGAATGAAATTATCATACACATTCACGTTCTGGTACATGGTTCCTAAAAACTGGGTGACGCTCTGGTTTTTAATACCGGAAGTCCGGCTGGCAGTGATGACCTCTTTTTGTTTTTTAGGCTGTTTTTGATAATAATAATCAGACAAAGTTTCCGTCAGGAATATAGGGAGAAAGGGCATCCCTTCCGAAGTGGTGTCCGTATTTTTAAAAACAAACGCAAATGGCTTAAATAGCTTTGAATGCATTAGTTTTCCTTCATTGATGTGATCCAGATCCACTTCCAGCTTATTATATACTTTGTATTTATAGCTGGACAGCCTGTCGGGGTTATTATCCGGTTTGTGTTTAATGATCTTTTTCAGAATGATCAACGCCGGATTTACACCTGCATGAATAGTAAATTCATTCAACGAATAGGGTTGACGCTCCAATTCGAAATCAATTCGCTGAGAATCAACGTGAAGGTTCACTGCCTTACGAAGGATGGGATAACCTATCACATGAACAAGCAGAGAATCTGCCGGAACGGTATTTAAGCTAAAAGAATATTCCCCATTTTCATTAGTAGTGACCCCTACATCCGTGCCGATAAATTGTACGGCGGCAAAAGGAATTGGCTCATCTGTATTCTTATCCTTTACTATTCCGTGAATGATTTTAACCTGCCCAACGGCATGCGTCAGGGATAGCAGAAAAATAACACACAGCAAATATGCAGGTTTCCACATGTTTTATACTATCGGAAAGGCACAAGTTAGTTATTTTGTGATTTATGCAAAACAAACAATTCCTAAACGGCTATTTTAAGATAATTATTTCAGGCTGTGTATAGACGATGGACATTTCGAATAAACAGTATTTTTTGGGCATTTCAAAATAATATTAGCTACTTTTAATTCATGAAAAAGATATTTTTTACACCATTTATGGTGCTGTTTATTTTGTTGTGGGTTTCTTGTTCCCAGGGAAATTATCCCCAAAGCGGCATAGTACGCAAGGCGTATAAAACGAATCTGAAAAGAATGCGTACGGGATATAATCATTTTGTTCCCGTCAATTTGCCATTGGATTCATTAGGAGCAAAGCAATGGGATGCGCCTTCGCCTAATTTTGACATCCGCACACCGGATTTAGTGATCATCCATTATACAGAAGAAAACAGTTGTCCGCAAGCGCTCTATACACTCACCAATCCGAATACCAACCGTAAAGTGAGCGCCAATTACCTGATATGTAAGGATGGAACGGTATTTAAATTAGTAGATGAACGATATCGTGCCTGGCAGGCAGGCTTGTCACGATGGGGGAATTTTAATAATATTAATTCCATTTCCATGGGCATTGAGCTGGATAATACCGGCAAAGAGCCGTTTTCAGAAAAGCAGATTGCTTCACTTTTAGTATTATTACATACCATTAAATCACGATATTATATTCCTACCGGAAACTTTATCGGGCATGCAGATGTAACCCCCACCCGCAGAGCGGATCCCGGCACTTACTTTCCCTGGGAAGAATTAGCTGCACAGGGGTTTGGCTATTGGAGAGATTCGGTGTTACCGGCATTACCGGATGGCTTTGATTATAAAACAGATCTCCGGCTAATCGGTTACGATATCCGTGATACCGCCGCCGCAATAGTCGCTTTCAAAAGACATTTTATACAGAATGACACTACACCTGTTTTAACCGGTTATGATAAGCAAGTCTTGAATGATATTTTTCTGAAATACGATCAATAAAATAACAGGACTATTTTATCCCTGGCACACAAATGGTTAAGGATTTGAACAATAAAGCGATTTCCCTTGAATAAAAAAGATATTCACGACTACTTCTCCTTCACTCGCCAGGAACGGCGGGGGATTGTAGTGTTGTGTATATTGATTATTCTTTGCTGGTGCATTCCGATCGCTATCGAATATTTTCATCATGATAAACCATCTGATTTTTCTGCATTTGAAAATGAAGCGAAACTGTTTCAGCAGCAACAGGATTCTTTAAAGGTAACCTCATTGAAAAGGCCGGGGAATCAGAAAGATTTAGTTTCACAAAATGTTTTAAATGATAACCAATTACCCAATCCATTTCCTTTTGATCCAAATACGTTGTCTGAGAACGGCTGGCAAAGATTAGGTGTGCCACTGCGGGTAATTCATACCATTCAAAATTACAGGAAAGCGGGCGGACAATTTTATAAAAAAGAAGATCTAAAAAAGATTTATGGATTTTCTCCTGAAATGTATGATCATCTAGAAATGTATATTCAGATTGAACAAAATAAATATAATAAGAAGTCGTATTCTATTGATTCAACTAATCATGACGGTAATACAAAACCAGCTTATACAAAAGCGAATGCTAAAGATGACCCATTTGTCCTTGATATTAATCTGGCGGACAGCTTACAATGGATAAACCTAAAAGGAATAGGTCCGGTACTTTCTTCCCGCATCATTCGATTCAGGAATTCATTAGGTGGATTTTATAGCATTGAACAAATTGCGGAAGTGTACGGATTGCCCGATAGCACTTATCAACACATTAAACAACAATTAAATATTTCGTCATTTGATTTAAAAAAAGTCAATATAAATACCGCATCAGTACAGGAATTGAAATCGCATCCTTATATCGGTTACCGTTTAGCCGCCTCCATCAAGACTTTCAGAGATCAACATGGTTCCTTCCATTCGACTGATGATCTGAAGCAGCTTCAATTGGTGGATGATCAAATTTACCGTAAACTTGTACCTTATCTGACTGTTAAATAAATAAAGGAGTTATATGGATTTCAAATTAAGTGAGACTCAGCAACAGATTGCACAAATGATCCGTGAGTTTGGGAAAAAGAATATGGAGCCTTATGTGATGGAATGGGATGAAAAGCAGATTTTCCCCGTAGAAACCTTGAGAGAACTGGGAAAGCTTGGTCTGATGGGTGTTTTAGTGCCTGCAGAATATGGCGGCCCGGGTCTGGGCTATCCGGAATATGTAACGGTTGTGAGTGAAATCGCAAAAATTTGCGGAAGTATCGGATTAAGTGTTGCAGCCCATAATTCACTTTGTACAGGCCATATTTTGCAGTTTGGCAATGAACAACAAAAGAAAAAATATCTTCCAAAGCTGGCAACAGGAGAATGGATTGGCGCATGGGGGTTGACAGAACCGGGCACCGGCTCAGATGCCGCCAACATGAAATGCACTGCACGGAAAGA
>SCQV01000038.1 GCA_004299085.1 Chitinophagaceae bacterium
TTTTCTTCCGGATAAGAGATCCATGTCCTGAACCTGTCGCCGGGATAACCGGGAGAACCCGCCTGAAAAGCAGTATCGGCAATCTGCGAATTGCGGCAATGATAAGTAAGATAAATGCCGTGATAATTAGTATCAATATATGCTGCAGTAAACCCGCGCGTACCTCTGTAATATATTTCGGGATGGCAATAAAAGTCCCAATCCTTGCCACCGGAACCACAGTCGGGAAAATATTGACCTTCATGCAAGCCATTGGGCAACGGATATTTCTTAGCATCCGGCGTGTGGATAATATAACCTTCTCCCTGCAATGGCGACACTTGTACCGGAATGCCCGGCCTTGTTTTAAAATCACAACCCAATACACCAATGGCGTAATCTACTGACTTGGACGTATCTCTTGCCACGCCAATCACTTCGCCAAACAGGTTGTAGATATTGGTTTTGTAAGAACCCCAAACGATGCTGCTTATTTCGTTTTTATTATAATGATGTAAAGCAACCAATTGAAGCCTGATATATTTTGATGTTGGCTTAATGGCAATTGTAGCTACTTCTCCACCCGGATAGGTAAGCATAAATTGTTGCTTACTTTTCACATATTTTGCCTTTACCGGAAATGAGTAAGCATAATTTACTACAGTTTTACCATCGCGTTTTGCCCACGATTTTTTTAACAACGACATCAAGGGCGATGGATGGTCTTTGGGGCTGAATTCATGATGATAGCTTGGGCTGCCTTTGGCAACATTTACCATGCTTGTAATAAAACCCCTATCTGTAATTTTTATTTTTAAATAGTCTGTTTTGAAGCTCCACTGGGCTTGCGAAACATGAACCCCACCTACTATAAAAAGGAATAACAATGTGTATTTATTCATACTAAAAAGGATATGTAATTAAATCAAACAACTTAGCTACATTTAAGCGGCTAAGTTGTCGGAAAAAAACGATGAAGATAGCTGTTTATTGTAATGGATCAAAAGTGCCACCCCAATCTTTGTTTTGAGGCAACATAGCTGGCTCTTGCGATATCTGTGATGGGGGTATTGCATAAAACCAATGATTCAAATCATAATTGAATTTATAGTTCGGATCACCATCTAGATTATCAATGTAAACCGCAGAAAAGTTCGCTCTTACGGCAGGGTCTAAAATGCTTTGCTGCTCAGTTGGCAAGGGTGCACCCGGATTAAGCGTTACATATAACCCATGTCTGGCACCTTCATTGTTTAAAATATCATACCTTTTCCATCTTCTCAAATCTTCTGCCCTAAAACCTTCAAAGGCAAATTCAACCTGGCGTTCATTCATAATTGCAGTCCTTATATCAGCCTGTGTCGTGGCAGTAATACCGTAATTGCCGCCAGGGCCTGGAGAAATATTTGCTCTTGCACGAATTTGATACAACACATTCAATGCTTCAGAACTTTTCCCAATCTCATTGGCGCACTCAGCATAATTCATTAATAACTCAGCATAACGCATAGGGCTCCACCAACTTTTTGCCGATGGCGCACCGAATGGCACTTGGGCACCTGTTATAGATGTATCCAATCCTTTTCTGTCAAAAAAACCTGTAATACCCGCATCGAAAGGAAGAGTGTAGGTGGGAGATGCAGATATGCTGTTATACTTATTATTTACAGCATCCCATTGCCATGCCGCCCACCAGGTTCTATCTTTTGTTTCGGGCATTGGGTAAGGTGTGCCGCCAAAATATACGGTAGCATAAAACCTGTCATCCCTATTGAGATAAAAATCTGTAAGAAATTGTGCATTATACGCAGGATTCGATAATTGCGTCTTATCAAACTCCATGGGCGATCCATCTCTCTTTGGATAAGCCAACAATAATGACAATAGAGGTTGATCGCTATTCGCAGCGCCATTTGTAGAAGCATAAGCTCTGATAGGTGCAAAGTTCATATAATGGTCAGGATAATAATATTGGTTTACCATTATCAGCTCTTTGTTGCCCGAATACCAAATATCACGATAATTGTCCAGCAGACCATAACCTTCGGAACTTGCCTCTTGCACTGCGGCATTGCAAGCATCATAAGCATTTTCCCATCGTGTCTGGTCATTGGTTGGGTTGAACAAAGGGCTTGCCCACCACATCAAAATCCTACCTTTTAATCCCATTGCAGCCGCCTTGGTTATCCTGCCATAATCGGCCGCTGAATATTGCGTTGCTGTCGGCAACAACAATATAGCACTATCCAAATCTTTGATGATTTGCGCAATACAGTCTGAGGTTTTACTGCGTGGCACTTTTAGGCTTGCGGTATCCTGGTAATTTTGTGTATGCAAAATTAAGGGCACACCACCTAAATAACGCACCATGCCCCAATACGACCATGCTCGCCAAAATTTAGCTTCGCCTGTATATTGATTATTCAAAGCTGTGCTTAAAACAGAGGTAGGCACCTTAGCTAATTGATCCATTAAAAAATTACATTTTTCAATAGTACCATAGCTAAGGCTTACAGTTGTTGTTGAAACTGATATTACACCTTTTTGATAGTTAGTCAAGGTTTTGGGTGCGTTGATACCTTCATCTGAATTTTGCCCACTGCCCAGTGGCCAACCCGGCATACTGCTACCGTAAATATCCGAAAGAAAGCCCTGTATTGCTGATGCATTTGTCCATACTGCCGCAGGGTCAATGGCCCTATTATTACGGTAATCCAGTCCTTTTTTACAGGAATACCCAACCACCATAACCACGATAAGTATGGATAATTTTATAAAAAGATTTTTCATTTGCGTGTGTTTTAATTTTTAGAATGTAATACTTGCCCCCAAGTTAGATGATTTGATTATTGGGAAGTTCACCCCGTTATTCAACTCCGGATCGAAATATTTCTTATTAAATTTACTGATGATAAACAGGTTTGATCCCGAAGCATAAAGCCGAATACCCGTAAATCCTGTTTTTCTGAACCAATCAACTGGTAAATCATAAGAAAGATTCAAATTGCGTAGTCTTAAAAAACTTGCATCTGCCAACCAGAAATTGGTTGTAATAAGGTTATTACTGTATCTTTCATCACCTGCTGCAGAATATCTTCTTGGCAAGACTCCACTAGTAGGATTGAATAACCAACTGTTTGTGTACCATTCTTTCCAGGTACGGTTCCATTCCACACCAAGATATTGGTAATTTTTTAAATACTTTAAATTGCCGGCAAAAGTTGCAGAAAGAGAGAATCCTTTCCAAGATACGTTCAGATTCCAACCTACGGTAATGGGATCATTATTTTTATGCAATACAGTTATATCATTATTATCTATTTGTCCATCCTTAGTTCCACCTGTGCCTCCTAAATCTTTATATACAAAATCACCGGGATAAGGCAAATCTCCGTATAAATTATAATTTGGGTGAGCAGTCATATAACTTGTTACATCTGCCTGCGTTCTTAGCATTTTATCCAATTCGTAACCTGTGATATAAGTTGTAGTGCGCCCATTTCCAACATCATTCTGATAATCGTAAGTTATATTTTGGTCTTTTAAAATGTACCATGCATAGCTGTATGCAGCATTGATGCTTGTTGCAAATTGCACTTCACCAAATGTGTTCGTATAGCCAATTGTTGCTTCGTACCCTTGCCCTTTTTCTTTTCCGTAATTGGTTGCAGGCAAAGTCCTTGGGAAAGTAGGCGGGGTGGTTTGTATTCTTGAACCTAAGATATCATAGGTATAAGTGCGCCAATAGTCAAGCGTAGCATTAAAATGTTCCAGGAACCCGATGTCAATGCCTATGTTTTTGTTTAACGATTTTTCCCAGGTAACATTTTGATTTGGAACGGTTCCATAAGTAATTCCGGGGCTGATAGCCGGGCTTGTACCAAAATATGCCGAACTGCCGTTTTGATAACTTTGCTGCCATTGGTAAAAAGGCCATATATTATCGTTCCCCGTAAGTCCAACGGAAGCTCTTAATTTAAGAAAATCTATCCCTTTTACGTTTTTAAAGAAATTTTCTTTTGAGATAACCCATGCCGCAGAAGCTGACGGGAAGAAACCCCACCGTGTATTAGTAGCGAAAATTGCCGAACCATCATAGCGGTAAGTAAAGCTGACTATGTATTTACTAGCATAATTGTAAAACAACTGGCCAATCCATGACTTTCTTCCAAAAGTTGTATCGGCAATTCCATTACTGGTAGAAACAAATTGAGTTCCGCTTTTTGTATTAGCTGCCCACCATTGGTCAGTTGTATAGTTTGGGAAGCCATTAATCCAGGCGTTCATACCTCCACCACTTACCTGATATCGTTCATAAACTAAAGCTGCATTTAAATGATGTAGCCCAAATGAATGCTGATAATTTAATTGAAGGTTCAACTGTTTGTCTTCGCCCCAGTTATCAGTTTCCTGCAAATAAGACGGATTGGCTGTTGAAGATAATTGAGAGCCTACAATATCAGAATCATTTAAACCCCATTGGTGCACCGTATAGTGCTTCATAATATACATGTTATATTGTTCCCTAAATATCTTAGATCTGTTGGAAGTATAAGATTTATTAAAAGTTGCTTTCGCACTTAATCCGGGTAAGAAAGGCGCTTTATAAGTACCACTTAAAGTAATAACAGGCTTTAAATAATTAGATTTAATATAACCACCATCGCCTCTTACTTCTGCCCCCATATTGCCGATCCAGCCGTAACTGATAGGTTTACCGGTACTCGTAAAAACAGGTTCATCCGGCTGCCATACCAATAATTTTCCATATAAATCATTATAGTTATTACCTCCCCATGCATTTTCTGAAGTGATATCATTATTTAACGCAACACCGGCAAAGGCTTGAAAGTCTTTTGTCACATTAGTGGTAACATTAGCTCTGATATTGTATTTATTATAATCCTGACCATTAATAAAACCCTGCTGTTTTACGTAAGATCCACTCAGGAAATATTGCGTATTATCGTTACCGCCGCTAATACTTAGGTTATGTGTAGTTGTAAAAGGGTTTCTAAAAACAATTTTCAACATATTAAACCCATACCCCTTGCCACTACCGAAATCATGCGTATTGAAATAATCGAAATCAGATTGTGTCCACGCCCATCCGGCAGGATCTGAAGTTGTATTAATTGCATTATACAATTTACCGGCTTCTACTGCAGATGTGAGAGCAATATTCTTTCCGAGTTTGTCCACACCTGTATTAAATGTATAATTAATGGTGGGCTTTCCCGCTTTTCCTCTTTTGGTGGTTACTAAAATAACGCCACCCGCGCCTCTTGAACCATAAGCCGCAGTAGTAGCTGCATCTTTCAATACGGTTACATTATCAATTTCGACAGGGCTTAAATTATTAAAATCTGTTACGGTGGAAATCCTACCATCAATCACATACAATACTGGTTGGGCATTAAATGAGGTTGAATGCCTGATTGTAATAGAAGGTGCAGTTTGTCCCGGTACTCCCTGCGATGTACTTACTTGTACGCCTGCTACCTGGCCTGCCAGTAAATTTCCCACGAAGGTTGTAGGAATTTGAGTTTTGCTTTCGGTGAATTTAATATCACCCACAGAACCGGCTAACAATTCTTTCTTTTGTGAGGTATAACCAATTACCACCACCTCATTCAATCCTGCATTGGCAGCAGATAAAGTAACATTAATTGTTTTTCTTCCATTTACTGCCACTTCTTTGGTCTGGTATCCAATGTAAGAAAACTCCAGCGTAGAATCTGGCGAAGTAACTAATTCATAATGCCCCTGGGCATCTGTAACAGTGCCCTGGTTCGTTCCTTTTATCTCTACAGAAACACCAATTAATGGACTGCCGTTTTTACTATCGGTCACGGTTCCATTGGTCTTAACCAGTCTGGATTGCCCATACGACTGATTGAAGCAAAAAAGCAAACAGCAAAATACTGTTGCGTAATGCAGAAATCTTTGTTTAAATCGTGTCATAGCATTTAATTTAACGTATTAACGAAACATGCTTTTACATACAAATAATCATTTTGAAAATAAGATGTTAAAGGTAGTTCCGGCAACAACCGTTAAACCACACTTAACTTGACTATTATTAATGCTTTTTTGCTTTCTTTAACAAATGCTGTTTTTTTATCAGTTGTATAAAAAATTCATTACCTTTCCTTTATTAATCCTATAAGCACAAAATCATTTTGCATGATGGAATACATGTACGAAAACTTCACCATTCCGCCGGACCAGTCTTTTACCGTTCGTTCCGAACTGTTGGAATTAAAGAGATATACCACCCTAAAATGCCATGTGAATTTTGAAATCGCTTTGATTGAAAACTGTATGGGCAAACGATTTATCGGCGACCATATTGAGCCCTTTAAGGGAGCGGAACTGGTATTGATGGGCAGCTACCTGCCGCATTGCTGGCAATACTATACCACAGTGGAAAGCACCCTGCAACCGCAATGTATAGTGATCCATTTTTTCCCTGATTTCATTGGAAAAGACTGGTTGGAAAAACCTGAAGTAAAAAAGATAAAGGAACTATTAACGAATGCTGCCAAAGGCATTTCTTTCTCCGGAGAAACTATCCAGAGAGCAAGGCCTATTCTGAACCAGATGCTTTTCGAAACAGGCATCTCACGCATCGCACTGATGTTGCAGCTATTGGATTTGCTGGCAAAATCGGCACAGGCGAAAATACTTTCCTCACCCAACTTCAACATTGTTGAAAGCTCGAATGAAGCAAATAAAATCAACAAGGTATTCGACTATATTTTTAAAAATTTCAAAGAGGAAATGTCGCTGGCAGATGTGGCTGCCATACTTCCCATGTCAACCGCCGCATTTTGCAGGTTCTTCAAAGCAAAGACCAACAGGACGCTGGTAGATTTTGTAAAAGAAGTAAGGATCGGCCACGCAGCTAAATTGTTGCTGGAAGGCGGGCACAATGTTACCGAAGCTTGTTATGAAAGCGGGTATAACAATATCTCCAACTTCAACAAACAGTTTAAAAAATTAAAAGGCATCTCGCCGAGAGATTTTATAAAACAACATGCAGGATGATGAAATATGATGAAAATTGCTCTAAACTGATGCTTTTTTAACCCAAACTTTTCAACAGAAAATTTGCAATTGCGGGTGATGGGAAAGAAGCAGGTCGTAAATACCATGCGGCATTACCTTGCCTTGGCTCAAATGTTTATAATCATGGTCATATACTTTGATGGTCTTTGTACAATAACGTGAGTCTGATGATCTGTGTGCTGATCAAGCCTTGTCTCCCCTTGACCCTGCGGATAAATCCGGCTCATTGATACTCAAAGTGCGCTTTTAATACGCTTTATCCATGCTTTGTCCATACTTGATCCACGGAGTAGCCCTCCTCTATCCGCCCTCCAATCCTTCAAGCTATGGCAGGATACAGGCGAGGAACACCCCTAAACCCCATCAAAGAACCAGACAAAAGGAGGATACTCCCTATCTTCTCCCTATCATCGCCCTATCATCGCCCTACATAGTGGCTATTGATGCCTATTAAAGGCTACTAAAGGCATAAGCGAGCCGGCAATATTACCTCATAGGACGGATTTTAACCACGAATGCACGAATTCGAATACGAATGCACGAATAAAATACCCGAAATATAATGACTATCCGCTTTAATACAGGAACGATTATCTTATTAGATCATAGCAATCTGCGCCTGCCCACCAGCAAAGGCAGGTTCTATTCTTTTAACCTGCACATAAACGGATAATCATTAAACTGAGTCATTTCTGTTCGAACTCAAACCACTCCAGATTCAATAAATCTTTTTGTGAATCTGCTGCTTTATTGGCTTTGAACACCAATACCACCGCGTGTTTCCCTGAAACTTTTTTTACAGGAACTGTATGAATGGTATAAGCCGTTTCATCTTTCATGGCAGGCAAATGATCTGTACCAATCAATTCACCGTCCGGCTTATCTAAATGGATTTCAATAGTTGCTTCCAGGTTATTGCCCCAGGTTTTACAAGTAAACCTGGTTGCATGCTTATTGGTGAAATCAAAATATTTCCACCAGGCAATATCGCCATTCCTAATGGCTGCAAGATATTCGACAGGAATATCATAAGCCGGCGTTCTGGCTGTTACCATCACATTACCGGACATCAGGCAGGCTCTGGCGGCATCCATTCGCTGCAAAGGATTGATAGGTCCGCCGGCTCCCTGTGTGGTCATTTCCACCTCGTTAATAAACCCGTCTTTATTGAAATGAATGGGTTCCATGCAGGCTTTGCGCATAGTTGCACTTGCCTGCGTTGGACGATGATAAAATACATACCACTGACCATTAATTTCCTGGATACAACCATGATTATTCACGAGGTTTCTGCCGCTTCCCCAGTTATCAATGATCACACCGCGATAAATGTATGGGCCAAACGGATGCTTAGAGGTAGCATAGCTAAGCGTAGCACAATTCGATTCGCCGTGACGGACATGACTGGCATATACATAATAATAAATCCCATTCCTTTTTCTGACTGAGCTACCTTCATTAAAGGTATCCTTTTCGTAAGTAAGCAGGCTGTCATGTATCGGGCCCTCAATGTGCATCATGTCTTTACTTAATTTAGCGCCTCTGGCATGTCCCTGTCCCCAAAACAGATATGCTTGCCCGTCATCATCTATAAAAACCGATGGGTCAATCCCTTCGATGCCTTTAATAATTTTCCCATTCTTAAAAGGCCCAAGAGGAGAAGTAGCCACCGCAACACCTTCATCATCTTTACTGTCCCCGGCAAGAGAATAATAAAGATAATACTTCCCGTTATGTTCGATACAATCCGGCGCATAAAGTATCCGGTCTGTGTAGCCGGTTTGTTTGCCGATACCTTCGGTGGCAAAAGAAGTTTGGTCCACGTGCCAATGCACCAAATCGCCGGTTGACAAAATATCATACGAATGTGAGCACCAGGCATTGCCCGGCTCATCGCGCGAGCCGTATAAATAAATTTTTCCATCAGGCATCACGCGTACCGCTGGGTCGGCGATATACACGCCCGGCGGGCAAATGGGATTTAACATCCTGCATGTTGTTGTAATTGCTTTGGTAGTAGTTTGTGCTGCGCAAAAGGAAATTGCATAAGCACAAATTATAAATGCTGAAAGGAAATTTTTTGTATTCATTTGTTTGTGTTCAATTTTTATTAGGCATTAAATCTGTGATCAAATAAGGTCAAAAAATAAGCAATAATCTTCTTCTAAGTTTTAAAATCAACACTTCATTTTTAAACAGCTTTTGGCTCAATCATACTTTGCTGAAAAGCCTGAAAGGCTGGCATGATTTTAGAAAATTAATCAGCATCCCGTCCCTTATAAAACCCTGAAAGGGTGAAATGATCTTTCATGTTCAGCATGAGGAAATGTATTTTATACCTGTAAGTAAAAAGCCGGATGAATTGAGTCAAATTATTTATCTGCACGGGAGTAGCAGATTGTAGGATAAAGGATGCCTTACCATATCACCCCTTCGGGGTTCTGTAAATTCAACTATTGCCGTTTTTACAATCCTTTCAGCCCTTCGGGCTTATAGCACCAACAATTCAAAGAACAAAAATCAGCAAAATATGATTTAGTCCCGTTTTTAAAATACTATTGTTGTAATTGTTTTTTTATCCCCTCAAACAAATTATTCCACTTTCTCTGCTTCAATCAACATGGCCGAATGGGGCTGTAATGATTGAATAACATATCTGCTGCTGAAAACACCCAAATTTTTTCCTGTCCATTTATTCGTAAGCTTATATTTTCCCGGCGGTAATTTTATGATACGTTCTGCCGGTATATCTCCCCAGTTAAAAATTGAATAAACATTTCCTTTTGAGGTTGGCGTAATTCCTATTTCAAAATTTTCATTTTCAAACCGGGCGGCCATACCTGTTGGTGGTATCAGTTTCTTTAATATCGCTACTTTATCGGCCGGCAGCCTGGTTAAATCATCACCACTCAGTAACATGCCGCCGGTAGCATAAATAACCGTAGCATGAAACAGGTATTCGTTTTCCGTTGGCTTATCACCTTTTCTCGGGCTGTTCAGTAAAATGCAATCGGGATCATTCCACCAAAAGCGTCCGTTTTGCCAACCCCGCAACAAGCTTTCCCTGCCCACCGTCTTAAACGATTGCCAGGAATAATCTACATCATTGGAACTTCTGGAACCGTCTATCAGCCCCAGCGAAGGCCAGATAGGATGATTGCAACCCAATAAGAAAGCATCTCCCGCACCTTTTCGTATGGCTTCCATGCCCTTGCGGTATGCCTCTATGCTGGTTGCATTTGTGTCATAGTGAACTCCGTCCTGTATCGCGCCCCAATAAAGGGCATCCAATTTAAAGTAAGTGCAACCCCATTTTTTGCGCATGGTTCTGAACAATTGAGTTAAATAATTTTGCACAGCAGGATTAGTTCCATCCAACACATACCAGGGGCCCAGCCTCCAGCCGCCGAAGCCAACTTTATCAGAACGCAATGGTTGCCCATCTTTATCTTTCACCATCCAGTCAGGGTGTTCTTTGAATAATCTTGATTGAGGACTGGCAATGAACGGCGCCACCCAGATAGCAGGCTGCAAACCTTTTGATTTTATCTGGCGAAGCACCTGGCTTAAGTCGCCGCCAAAAGATTTTCCTTTATCCAGCCAATCGCCCATCCAGGGTTGATAGCCATCATCAATCTGGATATATTTTAATTGCGGCATATTCTTTGCAATCCAGTCCGCATTTTCAGCCACATCTTTTGCCGTAACATTCGGGCCGAAAGTAGCCCAGGACGACCATCCCATCGGTTCTGTAATTTTATGCGTGCGTGGGTAATTTTTAGCAATAGCGGCAGTAAGCCGGTCGTACAATTTTTCTCTGTCTGGCCCGGCAATCGCCATAAACTCTTCAAGATTCCATTTTTGGCCGGGTTTTAAAGTAAGGTTTTCGCAATCCATTGAAATACGCATCCGTTGGGCATTGAAGGAAAAACGGGAAATAAATTTGTTGCACGATGTAGTCGCCAGCAATACACGATCATGAGCGCTCAACTGAAGCATAAGCATTCCATAAACTGTTCGTAATCCTTCCGGCTCAGGAATCTTGTAATGACCACGGTCGGTATATCCGCCTAAGTCTTTAGGAGAAGCCAATGTGCCGCCTGTTTGCGATAACATTTGAAACCCTTCGCCATAAATTGGTGTCGAGCCCGGAAGATGATGCTGCCAGTCAAATACAACCACCTCGCGTATCTTCAACGGTTGACCGGATATGTTTTGTACAGACATGTCACATAACTCCTTGTTCCAATGACGTGTTACAACGACCTCTTTCACGTTGGCTTTGGAGCCATCCTGTAAAATTACAGCGGCCGGCGATGCTTTGAGCGCTGACAAAAATTTTGCAGACATCTTTTCCTGTGCTTGTGCTATGCAAGGAAGAATTAAAAGAGAAAGAAATAGTTTTTTTATCATGATCAATTTTATTTTTTGAACAATATAAAAGGGTTTATCGAACACAAATTAAAATCTGTTTATTAAAGTTATTTCCGAAATGCAATAATCCTACAATGAATACCATGTTCCCTTGCCTGTGCCATTTTTTATAAGTTGGTTTTGTTTTACCAGATTATCCAAGTGCTTTTTAATGGTGTTACGATTTTGCCGGGTAAGTGTAACTACTTCTTTGATCGTAATCCGTCCTCTTGATTTTACAATCTCCATTATTTTTAATGATAGTTCAGGTAATTGCTTAAACAGGATTTTCTCATTATGTATTTTATGTCCCAGTCTTTGTTTTTGTTGCTTTAATGCCCGAAGAAAAAAGGTTATCCACGGTTGCCAATCCGGTTTTGGAATGTTCAAAGTACCTTGTGTTTTTCTTAATGCAAGGTAATAGCCTTCTTTACTATTTTCTATCACGGCTTCTAATGAACTGTACGGAACATATACATAGCCTGCTGATAAAAGTAAGTAGGTTGTTAATACCCTGGACAATCTCCCGTTACCATCCTGAAATGGATGTATAGCCAAAAAAGTTACTACAAATACAGCGATAACGATAAGGGGATGAATGGTTCGTTCTTTTAATTGCTCATTTGTCCATTCTACCAGTTGTCGCATCCTGAAAGGAGTATCAAAAGGCGTAGCCGTTTCAAAAACTACACCAAGGCTTTTACCATCGGCGTCAAATGCTTCTACATGGTTGCTGTGTTTTTTATATTCGCCCCGATGGCGTGTGTCCTTGCTGCTATATCTCAACAGGTCGCGATGAAATTGTTTGATGTAATTTTCTGTAAGCGGAATATCCTCGTATGATTGAAAAAGTGTATTCATTATATCAGCATATCCAGCTATTTCCTGTTCGTCCCTGGTTTCAAATTTTTTTATTTGAAGATTGGACAATAAACGTTCCACTTCTTTATCACTTAGTTTACTCCCCTCTATACGTGTAGAAGAGCCAATACTTTCAATAGTTGCAACTCTCTTTAAAGAATTTAATTGTTCCGGAGCCAGTGTACTCAATGCTTTCCATGCACCTTTAAACTCGTCAACTTCTGCAATCTGATTTAGTATTTCGGACGTTATTTTTAAAGAATTGATATTCATTTTACCCATTTATATACCCAAAAATACCCAAATAATCCTAAACACCTATTAATCAATAAAATGAATAAATATT
>SCQV01000357.1 GCA_004299085.1 Chitinophagaceae bacterium
GACCGGACAATTACTATCAAACTACATTCATAAAAGATTTAAAATTGATTTACAAATTCGACAGTGTCAGAAAATTATTAGAGCAATGAATCAGGTTAACTAATACCTGTGTAGTTACAAACTCGGCATAACACCATAAAAATCGCTACTTCATGACCCAAAACGACCGCAACCATATCATCGAACTTATCAAAGAAATGCTACCCATAGAAGGTATCTATAAGCTTTTTGCCGATGAGAAAAATGTTTTTCTTGTCCGAACGGAAGAAAAGAAGAAGGTACCAACGTGGCGCTGCCCTTTCACCGCATTGGGCATACCGATGAATCCGGAAATGAAAAATCACAGAAAGGAGATACATTTCTCTTTTTGATACACGCGAACCGCAACTCCGGGGCTGGACGAACAAATTAATTCGGCCCACATTGCAGCAAAAACGGCAAGGTGGGTCAAGCAAATTAAATTTGTAGTACACAAACCGCCACCGAAAAAAAATGAAATCCTTGCTATTGTCTAATTGGCATCAGGATAGCTGCAATGTGAGTTAGGGTGATAATAAATTGAGCGGAACAACTACAGCAACTGCAGCGGAAAAGTTGGGCCGTAAATGGATCACCACAGATTTGGGAAGATTTGCTATTCACACCAGAAGGAAAAACTGATTGGCGTACGGCGGGAAATACAAGATCATGGTGAAAGTGCTGGATATTCCTGGTGTGTATACGAGTAAAAGTATGAAGGTGAAAGTATAAAAAAAGGCGAGGTTCACTTCCCCGCCTTTATTCTAACACCATGAAAAAGAAAGATTAAAACGTTAGTTCCGGCCACCCCTGGCGATAAGTACGCTTTACATACTGATTGGCAGCGTCAAAATTAGCCATTTTCATATTTTTTGCATCCCACTGCAGGGTAATACCCCGGCCCGGATAATTGTAACCATCCCCTTTTGCATTAGGAACTCTGTAATTAAAGCTACGGATCGCCAGATTAGCCATTAATACGCTTTCGGTAAGCGGAACCGCATAGCTAATAAAAGGTGAATCAACATAAGCCTTTTCATCACCGGAGCCCATAGCAGCATTCCCCGGATAATCATTATCATACCCGGCGAGACAGGCTTCCACCCATTGTCCATAGTGCCCGTTGGCGCCACCCGGAACACGTGGGTATTTCTGAGGTACATGCACTTCTTTTGTACGAGAGGTAGGCAGCAACTGAGGATATTGTCCATACGTGCCGCACATCATTTTTCCCTTAGTACCTATAAATATGACTCCATTACTTCCATCCGGATCTCCCATGGCTTCATTCGCGCCCAACTCTGCAGGGCGTTCAGGCTGCATACCGCCATCCATCCAGCTCAGGCTCACTTCCTGACCACCTTTTCCGACGAATCTCAAATGAGAGGAGGAAGAAACCGGGCCGCTTTTCGGATAATAAGCCGGCGTCCAGTTATTTACATAAGGCGTGCTTACACTGCTATATACTTCAGTCGGATACTGCAATCCCAACACTTTGAAAACCGGCCCCACAATATGACAGGCCATATCGCCGATAGCTCCGGTGCCGAAATCCCACCATCCGCGCCAATTGAAAGGAACTATCAGATCCTCATAAGGATGTTCCTGTGCTGTACCCAGCCACAGATCCCAATTCAACCCTTTAGGAACAGGAGGGTTAGCATTAGACCAGGGAATACCCTGCGGCCATACCGGACGATCGGTCCAGCAATGGACAGTATGTACTTCTCCGATAAGCCCGGCTTCATACCATTCCCGCAACTGACGGACGCCATCTCCTGAAGACCCCTGATCGCCCATTTGGGTGACCACTTTATATCTTTGCGCTGCTTCACCCATCATGTGGGCTTCCCAGATATCATGAGTTAGTGGTTTTTGTACATATACGTGCTTCCCCAATTGCATGGCATGAAAGCCTACCGTAGCATGGTTATGATCAGGAATGCCCACGTCCACCGCATCGAAATGTTTGTGCTCTTTGTCGAACATTTCCCGCCAGTCATGGTAATATTTTGCTTTAGGGAATTTCTTTCTGTTTTCCACTGCCTGGCGGTCATCCACATCGCACAAGAAAGCAATAGTGGCTTTTCCGGTAGCCGCAAAATGACGGTCATCATCTCCACCTTTTCCGCCCGCGCCAACGCCGGCAATTAATAATTTATCACTGGGAGCTACAAAGCCCCTACCCAGCACATGGCGGGGAACAATATAAAAGCCCGCAGTAGCTAAGGATGCATTACGAATAAACTTTCTTCTTGATGTGGCTGATTTTTTCTCTTTTGGATTTTCTGCTGCCATGATGGTTAGTTTTTTATTTGTATGATTATAAATAGATGCAGGGGAAAACTTAAAATCACAAAGTCCAAATCACAAATAATACTCAATAATCAATCACTGCCGTTTAACTAAGAGAAATTTCCATAGATCGTTCGCTTCGACTACACTCAACGAACACATGCTCAGGCACTGAACGTGGTCAAGCGAAGTCAAGATAAAATCGAAGTCCCTCTATAAATTCTTAACTAAACGACATTGAATAATCAATTTTCAATACACAATTTTCAACTTTAGGCGTTAAAACCCATACCCATAGAATATCATTGGTATGAAGCCGGAAACTCAAACATTTTAGTATGATCTTCCTTCTTTACACATTCTGCTAATTGTTTGGATGTATAAACCATATTGTATTGCTTCTGCACATCCTCCGGCACGCCATCCCAGATAGTAGGCGTATTACCTATGTAACCAATGTCTTTTATACCTATTTTACTGCTGTAAAATCCGGAAGCCGTCAAATTCCGCATCAGCGTAAAAAATGACGCCCCCTGCTGCAATTCCGGCTTCACGTCTGCAGGATAAGCAATATC
The DNA here is from genome assembly GCA_004299085.1 of Chitinophagaceae bacterium. Taxonomy (GTDB): domain Bacteria; phylum Bacteroidota; class Bacteroidia; order Chitinophagales; family Chitinophagaceae; genus FW021-bin31. Next base: position 2,889 of record SCQV01000357.1, read on the forward strand.
ATCTACCACCGCCAGTTGCTGTTGCTGATTGCAGTCTGTGAACACTTTATCATAGCGATTCAGGCATTCCACATCCAGCCACCGGAGCCCCCCCCTCATGGGAGTCTTATGATCGGGCATATCCTTTACAATAAATTCAATAAAATCAGGGACCCCCGCATCCGTAGCGCTGCCGGAATGATCATCGGCAGGAATAATAATATCTGCCAGTACACCTATTGTTTTCATTTCATGATCATTGAAGAATTTTTCTTCCATCAGCCGTTTATCCCGCGCTACTTCAAACGCCTGCCGGCCGGAATCTTCTTCCCATTTTTCAAAATCCCCCGCCCATGCGTCTGCACCGGATCCGTTTTCTCCGTTACCATTTTCACCTGAAGCTTCTCCCTTTTTAGATTTGGGATTGCAGGCCTCCAGCAATAAGCCGGCAGAGAGTGTCCCGAGTGCAATAGATTTTAATGATTCTCGTCTGTCCATGATTTTTTATTTTAAGTCTGACGTATGAAGGTTTTAAAGTCAAAAGGGTCTGGAAACCCGAATCAACAAAAACTTCAAATCCGAAACAGTTTTTTATACATTTCCTTTTTTCATCTGATCCATTAAATAATCCGTTGCTCTCCAGGAAAGTGCCAGAATAGTCCAGGTTGGGTTTTTATCAGCCTGGGAAACAAAAGCACCGCCATCCACCACAAATAAATTTTTGCAATCGTGCGCTTGATTAAATTTATTGAGCACAGAAGATTTAGGGTCATCGCCCATGCGGGTAGTCCCCACTTCATGAATGATTTCCCCCGGGTTAGTAAGTCCGTAATTGCTTTCCGGCCCGGGTTTCGTTCCCATAGCAATACCTCCGGCATGATGAATGATCTCCTCAAAAGTATCCTGCATGTGCTTTGCCTGCTTTATTTCTGCATCACTCCAGGTATAATTAAATCTTAACACCGGAATGCCATATTGATCTACCACATTCGGATCTATTTCACAATAATTATCATACCGTGCGATGCATTCTCCGCGGCCTGCCATACCAAATCCCGCGCCATAAAAGAAACGGTAATCTTCTTTCAGCGATTTTCCATACCCTCCCCCTTTTTTCTTTTTACCATCAGCTCCTGAATAAGTGCCGTTCATTTCTTGAATATTCCAGCTAAAGCCATAGCCGGGCATTCCCATTCCACCGCCATATTCGATATGATAACCTCTCGGAAAATCTAATTTTTTATTATCCAGCCACCAGGGAGAATATACATGCATGCCGCCTACGCCGTCTTCATTATATCTTTTACGTCCGAATAAATTAGGTAAAATGGCCCCCCTTCCGGCGCCGGTAGAATCATGTAAATAATGGCCGGCTACATTGCTTGAATTGGCAAGCCCGTTAGGGTGCTGTGAAGACTTGGAATTTAAGAGTAATCGTGCAGATTCGCAGGAACTGGCAGCAAGCACCACTACCTTTGCCTGCAATTGATATTCCTGCATATCCAGTTTATTTACATAAGAAACACCCGTAGCCAGACCGTTTTTATCCGTCAGCACTTCACGCACCATCGCATTGGTAAATAAGTCCACATTTTTTGATTGCAGCGCCGGCTGCACCAACACAGAAGAGGATGAAAAATCGCCGTATATCTGACAACTTCTGGCACATTGAGAGCAATAAAAGCACACCTGTCTCGAAGTATTTATCGGCCGGGTAAGAATGGAAAGCCTGGAAGGAATAACTGTTACCCCCGATGCCTGGGCGCCTTTTTCAATATACAGCTCATGCAATCTTGGCTTCGGTGGCGGTATAAAAAATCCATCCGGCTGATTAACTAATCCTTCATTGGTACCGAATACACCAATCAGCTTGTCCACTTTATCATAATAAGGAGAAACATCCCCATAGCCGATGGGCCAATCTGTACCTAAGCCATCCACGCTTGCATGCTTAAAATCTATGGGACCAAATCGCAGTGAAATACGTCCCCAGTGATTCGTACGCCCGCCAACCATACGGGAACGAAACCAGTCGAAATGAGTGTTATTTTTTTGTGTATAAGGCTCGCCTTTTATTTCCCATCCGCCCCAGGCTGCATCAAAATCACCAAATGGACGGGTGCTTCCTGCGCCTCGCCGTGGTGATTCATAAGACCACTTCAACTGTGTTCTGTCTTTGGGATCTTTCGGGTCAAACATGCCGCCGGCTTCCACTAAGGCTACCTTAAAACCCGCTTTCGTTAATTGATATGCCGCCATGCCGCCGCCGGCGCCAGAGCCTACAATACATACATCGTAAACCTTCGCATTCTTTTTGATCTGAAAATCTGCCATAATCTATGAAATGTTAGATCCTGAGATGGATTAGTTTTTTTAAAATTAGGAGCGACAAAGTACGAAATGATTTAGAATATTTATTCTTTTTTGATAAACGGAATAAAATTTATGGATCGTTTGTATAAATTTAACTTTTCCGAATGCCTGATTCAGATATCTGTTTTGTAATTTGTCGCGATAAATTTCATTGACTATCCGTTCAGATACAACAAGAGTAATGGAACTTGCCTGCAGCAGATTCTATTTTTTACCTGCATTACTGCAGATAATCATTTAAAATTCTATTTACAATACATTATATTGATTGATTATGACAGATTATATTATCGGCGCCGACATCGGCACCTCCAGCAGCAAAGCCATGGCGTTTTCATTAGAAGGAAAAGTATTGGCACAGCAACAGAATACCTATCCCACACAACATCCAAAGCCTTCTTGTAGCGAACAAAATCCGGATGACGTATTACAGGCAATATGCAATGCCATACAAAAAGTAGTGGAGCAAATGCAAAGCCAGCCGCCGCTTTGTGTCAGCTTTAGTTCCGCCATGCACAGTCTGATGGCAGTAAGCAGCAAAGGAGAACCGTTATCTCCGCTGATCCTATGGTCTGACGGCAGAAGCGGAAAGGAGGCGGAATGGCTAAAAGAACAAGCAATTGCAACTGACATCTACACGCATACCGGCACACCCATTCATGCGATGTCACCATTATGCAAACTGCTCTGGTGGAAAAATGAAAATAAAAAGTCCTTTAATAAGGCAGCCAGATTCATTGGCATAAAAGAATATATTTTCTCTAAATTATTCGGAGAATACCTGATAGATTATTCTTTGGCTTCCGCCACGGGATTGTTTGATCATGATGTATTGAAATGGTATGAGCCGGCCCTCGATCTACTTGGAATAAAAAGTGAACATTTGCCAGATGCAGTCAGCTCCTTATATATTTTAAAAGGGTTGAAAAATGATTTTGCTTCCTCCTTAGGATTGAATGTGAACACGCCTTTTGTAGCGGGAGCGGGAGACGGATGCCTGGCTAATTTGGGAACGGGAGTTACCAAAAAAGGAGAAATGGCAATTACCATCGGAACCAGCGGAGCGGTGCGTTTGTTCACGGATAGCCCCATCAATGATGAACAGGGGCGGGTCTTCAATTATCTTTTATTGCCCAAAGAATTTATATCGGGAGGAGCTATCAATAATGGAGGTGTTTTGCTCGATTGGTTCCGCCATCAGTTTATGAAAGAAAATGATAAAGAAGAAAGCTATGCTGATTTTTTAAAAGAAGCTTTTCAGACAGGAGCAGGAAGCAACGGGCTATTATTTCTCCCCTATCTGATGGGAGAACGGTCGCCGATGTGGGATTCGAGAGCGAGAGGCGCCTTCATTGGCATTCATATAGAGCATGAACGAAAGCATTTTATGCGAGCTGTGCTGGAAGGCATTTGCTATTCATTGTATGATACTGCCAGGCTTTTGGAAAAGCCGGATTTGCCTGTGAAAACCATTTATGCCAGCGGGGGATTTACCCGCACTCCGGAATGGGTACAACTGCTTACAGATTTGTTTGATAAAAAAGTGCATGTTTGCAGCGAGGGCGATGCATCTTCCATTGGTGCAGTATTATTGGGGATGCGTGCTATGGGAATACTCAAATCATGGGATGAGGCAGGGAAATATATTTCTGCCAATGAAACATATACTCCCGTTAAAAAACAAACGAAAACCTATCGCAGGAATTTCGAATTGTTTTCAAAGATGTATGAAATATTAAAGCCGGCCATGCATGAAATTACCGGATGGCAGGAGAGGGCAGAATAAATTTTTTCATGATAGGCCACATTTCAGCGCTCCTGACCCTACACCAATAAAAATTCATACTGTAAGATCATGTCAGAAATAAGCAATTACTTTTGTCTTATGGAATGGAACTTCACATTAAAAGATATCTCGCGTGTAGCAGAAGAATTCTGGGAGCATGCAGGCGATAAAAAAGTATTTGCTTTTCATGGCGATATAGGCGCAGGTAAGACCACTTTTATCTCCGAATTATGCCGGGCTAAAGGAATAAAAGACACTGCTTCCAGCCCCACTTTTTCACTGATTAATGACTATGTTTTTACTGATGAGACAGGAATAGAACAGCATCTTTTCCATTTAGATCTTTACCGTATCCACGATGAAGAAGAAGCCATTCATGCGGGGATAGAAGATGCTTTGTATAGTGGTGCCATCTGTATGGTGGAATGGGCGGAGAAAATCCCCAATTTGTTGCCGGAAGAAACGATTCATGTTACTATCGTTCCGGGGAAAGAAGGGAGAAAACTTGTATCTTCCTCTGTAAAATAACACGAGCTCGGAGGCTCATCAAATGATCCTCCATTCATTACCTGAGATGCATATTTTATCATGGAGCACTTCTCGACCCAATCAAAGAAGGACACTCCCTGTCTTCGCCCTACCATTGCCCTACATAGTGGCTATAGGATGCCTATTAAAGCCTGCTAAAGGCATAAGCGAGCCGGCAATATTACCCTGATTATCGAAGTGAAATGGATCGAACGCATGTTAAAATAAAATCACCGGCATTGGCCGGTGATTCATAAAAATGATTGTTTGAATGATTTCTTACCCTTTCAGCATATTAATCATTACTGCCAGCTTCTTCGCTTCTCTATCTGTATTTCCGTCGAAGCCCACCAATTTAAAACGGACATTCCCGCTTGGGCCGATTATAAACTTAGTTGGAATACCATTTACTTCATAATCACTTACCACCTGATATTGTGTTGAATCTTTCTGCTGATGCTGATCCAGCAATACATGAAAGGGATACTTGTGCTGGGCGATAAAATCTCCGACCTGTTTCATACGAACCGCAGGTGATGTGTTTTCCCACGTATTTACAAAAAGAAATACCACATTCTTATCATTCTTAAATTGATCCACTGCTTGTTGCATTCCGGGGAAAGACGCCTTGCAAGGACCACACCAGGTAGCCCAGAAATCAACTACCACCACTTTTCCCTTCAGAGAGGCTAACGAAACATCGGCGCCTTTTAAATCCGGCAGGTCAAAAGCAGCGGCAGGCTTGTCAATCATGATTTTTGCCAGATCGCTTTTCATTTTGGCATCTGCTTTGTCTTCCAATCCGCCTAAATAATCTGAAAAGCCTTTATCTGAACTATTTAGTTTTACATACGCCGTCTTCAGGTAATCATTCATTTTAGCAGTGTTATGGCCGCTCGTGAAAAATTGTACTATCTCACTTTGTGCTGCGGCATAATCTCCATCCTTAACCAGATATTCTGCATACCGTTCGTTGATATCGGGAGTTTTTCCCTGAGAATACTCCACTGCTTTTTTCTGATAGGTCAATGCATCTTTATAATTCCCTTGTTTGGCTAAAATCATAGCATAAGTATCCGCATAGTTACCATAACTGGATTGTTGTCCTTTCTTCCATTGCTCATCCGTCATATAAGAAGGCTTGTTATCACCCGGATTATCCATTTGCTGTTGTACAATATCCAGCGATAGCTTTGAACTGCTGTCTGCAAATGGAAGATTTTGGCCACTTTGTGCCAGGCTCCAGGCGAGGCTGTTATACAAATTTGCCTTAGACGGCCCATTGTTCATTTGCGAAGCATATTGCATGAATTTATCGTATTGCTTTAGAGACGCATATCTGTTGGCAATAAAAGACAGCATGAAGGATTCAAGCTTGGGGGTAATTCCTTTCGGATCTTTAACAGGAAACTTTTGTTTGAATTGATCATACAATAGAATCATGCTATCTACATTTTGTGTATTCTCGAAAACAGTTAGTTGATCTTCCTGCATCAGGAAGCCTTTCGGAAATTTCTGCAAAATCACCGCTTTGATGGAATCACCTTGTGGCACCATTTTCATACGCATGTACATATTGTGTACTGCCATATAATCGCTTTCGTTAATGTCTTTTCCTGAAAGTAGCGAAGGTATTGCCGCCAGTACAATGGGATAGGCAGAATCTTTTTTCACGGCGATCATTTCGTTTAAATATTGGGATTCCCAATCTTTTTTAATACCCGGATTGGCTGTAATGTCCTGCTTCAATAAAGACAAGGCGGTATCAGCATTTAATTTTGTTCGCAGCACAGAATTACCCAACCCGTAATAAAACCAGCTTGCAGCAGCCAGCGCGCCCGGCGTGGGATCACCTGCCTTATACACCGGAAAAACATATCCTTTCCCGTCATTATCATCCGTTGCATCGCCTGCAGAGAATTTTAACGCAAATGCCTGCGCTGAATCCGGCAAGGTGAAAGCGCCGTGCAAAGCGTTTGCAGAATCTGTTAATGGAACGGATAC
>SCQV01000358.1 GCA_004299085.1 Chitinophagaceae bacterium
AAAGCAAAACCCCAACCCTTCCGGAAATTAAAATCTGTAGTACACAAACCGGCACTCAAAAAAATTGAAATGCCCTATTTACGCTACCTCCCGCCTGGTTAGCTGCAACTTGGGTTAAGTAATCCGTTGACAGATACTGTTATAAGGAATGTATTCAGGGAATATTTGTCCGGGCCTCATCCCGTATTTACGGGAAAAGTAGTTGATATCGGCACAGATGAATATGCTAAGCCGGCTGCCGAAGAATTTCGTGCCTTTACGGATATGTTAATTAAGTATGTGGAAAGCTTTGGAAAAAAAGTAAGGCTTTGGGGCGCACTGACCTGGGCGCAAGGCAAAACTCCTGTGACGGTTAAAGGTGTAACAATGAATTGTTGGTATAACGGATATGCCAACCCTGTGGACATGAAAAAATTAGGATATAAGCTTATCAGCACTCCCGATGGTTGGCTCTATATTGTGCCTGCTGCAGGTTATTATTATGACTATCTGAACCTCGAAAAAATCTATAATGACTGGACGCCTTCTTTAATTGGTGATGTGTCATTTTGTGCCGGTGATCCTGCTGTCGTTGGTGGTTCTTTTGCTGAATGGAATGATATTGTGGGCAACGGTATCAGCCAGAAAGATGTGAATGACAGGGTATTTCCCGCTATTCAGGTCTTGGCGCAAAAAATGTGGGATGGCGGGGATACTGCTGTGTCATACAAAGATTTTGCAATAAGCTGCAAAGATATTGGGGAAGGCCCGGGGCTGAATATCACAGGCAAGCTTGGTAATCCGGATCATCCTTTGGTGGCGGATTTCCATTTTGACAGGAAAAGGAAAAGTGTGAAGTTGAACGATGCTTCTTACACTAAAGGAATTAAAGGAAAAGCATTATCCTTTTCAGGAAAAGACAGTTACGCAGTTTTGCCATACAAAGAAATAGGGTATGATTATACGGTATCGTTTTGGATAAACCCATCGCCGGGCAATCTGAAGAATACTGTCTTGTTTCAATCGCCAGATGCTGTGGTTAAGTTAAACCAGGGAACTACAGGAAAGCTTGGATTTTCAAGAGATGGATATAATTTTAGATTTAATTACACTGTGCCGGACAATATATGGACACATATTGTGATTATAGGAACTAACAAAGGAACTGCCTTATTTGTAAACGGACACGTACAAGATAGTCTGTATCATAAATGGATTCAATTCCATGATAAAAACAAAACTAAAAAGCGAAAGGTGGAGACTTTGTTTTTCCCTTTAGAAAAGACAGGTGGTTTTAAAGGAAAGATAGATGAGTTAAAAATATGGAACAAAAGTTTGAGTATGGAGGCCATCAAAAACATGAAATAGTGAAAATTTATAATTGGGGGTCCCAATTAACCCTTGATTTTGAGACGGAAGATCCTGTGGTTGCTGAAGCTGTTAAAGAACAAATCACTTATTGCCGATAAAAGAAAAAGCCGGCATCTTAGAATTATCAAAGAGGGGGTAGATTATTGAGAAGCGTAGATTACCCGGGATTTTAATCCTTCCTCTCCAATTACTATTGAGGAAGAATTCCTTTATAACAGGATTGAATAATTCCTTATCTTCGTTTTAATTACCTTGAAAAATTACACTCATGAAAAGAGACGATACCCTATGGAAAGGAATACTCGAAAATCTGTTTGACGACTTTCTCCGCTTCTTCTTCCCCGATGCTGACGATCTGTTTGATATGAAGAAAGGTTTTGAATTCTTGGATAAAGAATTAGAACAATTGTTTCCTGCTCCCGAAAATATCAAGATTCTAAGTTTGTAGATAAACCTGCCTGCACCGTTTCGGCAAAGGCAGGCTTGTAAAAGTATTCACCCAAACAGGTAAAGAGGAGTGGTTACTGATTCACATTGAGATACCATGATAAAGATTTTGGGAAACGATTATTATCTACGTATTGGTATTATGTGTAATTACACATAATACCAATAAATGCATGTTATGACAAGAAAACAGTATCCAGCAGCAAATATTACTTTAACACAGCGGAAGAAATATTAATCGTATCAGAATCATAAGTTGTAAAGATAACGGAGAATAAAAAAGCCTGCAAAAATTTAATTTGCAGGCTTTTAAATGATTGATAATCAGTCGGGATGACTGGATTCGAACCAGCGACCCCTTGCACCCCATGCAAGTGCGCTACCGGACTGCGCCACATCCCGAAAAAATTTTCTTCTATTATATATAACTTTTGCGCTATCCCGCCATGTTCGCTTTATTCAGGGCGGGACCCAGAAAATCTACCACTCATTCTTCGTTGTGATTTTCTATGGCCGGGCTGCGCCACATTCTAAATTTCGTCATTGCTTTTAAAGTAATGAGGGTGCAAAAGTAAGCAATTCACAGGTTTAAAAAAATTGTAATAATCTGTAATCATGCCTTCCTGATTTCCGGCATCATTTCAACTTTTATGTTACTTTTGTCCCGTTTTGCCAATCGGCAGATTATATATTTACAGCCATAAATTTCGCATTTTTCATGCGCATTTTACTCAAAAAAGCTCATATTATAGCCCCCGGACAAGCTTTGAACGGTCTGATCAGGGATTTACTGATTGAAGACGGTGTCATTCGCCAAATTGCAGGGGAAATTAATATTGTGGGGGATAGAACTATTTCGAGAGAGAATCTTCACATTTCTCCGGGATGGATAGACGTTTTCGCTCACTTTTGTGACCCGGGATATGAATATAAGGAAGATTTGGAAAGTGGTGCTAAAGCCGCTGCTGCAGGTGGTTTCACAGAAGTAATGATTATTCCCAACACGCATCCTCCTTTAGAATCCAAGGCGCAGATAGAATATATCATCCGTAAATCGCAGCATCTGCCGGTGAATATTCGTCCGATGGGTGCCATCAGCAAAGATTTGGAAGGAAAAGCCCTGGCGGAAATGTATGAGATGCACCGGAGTGGCGCCGTAGCTTTCAGTGATGGAACAAATCCGGTTCAATCTTCCGGATTGTTTTTGAAAGCATTGCAATATGTGAAAGCATTTGACGGCATTATCATTCAGATACCTGACGATTCCGGTATTTCTCAACACGGATTAATGCATGAAGGGCTTTGGTCAACGCGGCTGGGAATGCCGGGAAAACCCGCTATCGCGGAAGAAATGTTACTGGAACGGGATTTGAAACTATTGAAATACACGGAATCCAAATTGCATTTTACCGGTGTTTCATTAAAAAAATCAGTTGATCTTATCCGGGCGGCAAAAGCGGAAGGGCTGCAGGTAACCTGCTCAGTAACGCCGTACCATTTATTGTTGAGTGATGAAAATCTTCAGCAATATGACAGCGTGTTTAAGGTAAATCCGCCATTACGTGAAGGGGATGATATCATGGCTTTAAGAAATGCAGTAAAAGAAGGTGTTATTGATTGTATTGCCACACATCATTTTCCTCAGGATGTTGACGGCAAGCAAAAAGAATTTGAATATGCCGGTGAAGGAATGATTGGATTGGAAAGTTGTTTTGGGGTGTTAGGAAAAGCTTTGGAAAATTTGACAGTCGAACAAAAAGTGTCACTGTTGGCAGTGAATGCGAGAAAAATATTCGGCATACCCATACCGGAAATCAAGGAAGGATCGGCAGCGGATATTACTTTGTTTGATCCGGAAATAAGTTGGATATTTGAAGAAAACGGGATTCATTCTAAATCTAAAAATTCCCCTTTTAAAGGAAGTAAATTGAAAGGAAAACCATTAGGCATCATTAATAAAAACCGGTTTTATACAGATTCTTCATTTTAAACCTTTAACAAAACTAAAAATTACGGCTATGGAAAATGATATTAAAGAGCCCAAAACCTATCTCAACTACGGAGTGATCACCGGCGTTATTTTGATTGTTATGTTTGTATTGTATTATGTATTTGCTTTATACACTAACAAGGCCTTAGGCTGGATCCCCACTTTGGTATTTCTTGTGCTGATCGTTTTGGCACAGGTGAATCATGCTAAAGCATTAAATGGAAACATTACTTATGGTAATTTATTTGCAACCGGTTTTAAAACAGCCTGTGCATCTATTGCCATCTACGTGGTATTCCTTATACTTTTTTCCCTTTTTGTTCCTTCCTACAAGGATCAAATGATGGAAGTTTCCCGCCAGGCAATGGTAAAAAAAGGATTAACATCTGATCAGATCAATGCTGGAATGGCTATCGGAAAAAGATTTTTCACGGTGAGCCTGATAGGAGGAACCATCATTATTGAATTAATTTTTGGCGTTATTGCCTCTCTGATTGGCGCTGCCATTGCAAAGAAAAACCCACAACCGCAAAATCCTCTGAGCTAATTTTTCCGAATGGACATTTCCGTAGTTATACCATTATTCAATGAAAGCGAATCGCTGCCGGAATTATGCGGGTGGATCACGCAGGTAATGCAGGCGAATCGTTTTTCTTATGAAGTGATTCTGGTGGATGACGGCAGTACAGATGATTCATGGAAATTTATCGAAGAAAAATCTACACAGGATAATTGCTTTAAAGGAATAAGATTTCAGCGTAATTATGGAAAATCTGCTGCGCTGAACGAAGGTTTCAGGATGAGTAATGGCGAGGTGGTGATCACGATGGATGCAGATTTGCAGGATAGTCCGGACGAGATACCAGGATTATATAAAATGATTATCCAGGATGGATTTGATATGGTGAGCGGATGGAAGAAAAAACGCCATGATCCTATCGGTAAAACAATTCCATCGAAGTTTTTTAACTGGATTACCAAGAAGGTGACTAAAATCAAGTTGCATGATTTTAATTGCGGATTGAAAGCATATCGTAAAAATGTAGTAAAATCCATTGAAGTATATGGGGAAATGCACCGGTATATACCGGTGATTGCTAAATGGAGCGGATTCAGGAAAATAGGAGAGAAGGTGGTCGAGCACCGTGCAAGAAAATATGGCGTTTCTAAATTTGGTATCGAACGCTTTATCAACGGTTTTCTTGATTTGATGTCTATTATGTTTGTGGGCCGTTTTGGGAAAAAACCGATGCATTTTTTCGGCACCTTAGGGGTCATAGTTTTTTTTATCGGCTTTTGCATCTGGGTGTACCTGGGCATTGCCAAGTTTTTCTTTCAGGTATATGATATGACCAAGCGTCCCATTTTTTATTTAGGTCTTGTTTCTATTTTTGTTGGTACACAATTATTTCTGACAGGATTTATTGCAGAGCTTATAACCCGCAATGCACCGGAACGCAATCATTATTTAGTGGAAAAGAGAACAGGATTCTGAATAAAGAATAATGAACAGGCAACACAGAATATCAAACTGAAAACACCAGGCAAGGGCCCCCAATAACCCAATAATCCAATAACCACTTTGTCCTTAATCATCATCATCGGTCCGGCTTATCCACTGAGAGGAGGTATTGCCGCTTTTAATGAGCGGCTGGCGATTGAGTTGCAGGGAATGGGGCATAAGGTGATGTTGTATTCTTTTTCTTTACAATATCCCTCTTTTTTATTTCCGGGTAAAACGCAATATTCCGATTCTCCTGCGCCTGAAGGGTTGGATATTTACTCAAAGATTAATTCCATTAATCCGGGTAATTGGCTGAAAGTTGGGCGGGAAATTAAAAAATTAAATCCCGATCTGGTCATCACCCGATACTGGATTCCTTTTCTGGCGCCTGCTCTTGGGAGTATTCTCCGGCAAATTAAAAAGAACAAACATTCACGAATTGTTTGCATCGCGGATAATATCATCCCCCATGAAAAACGTCCCGGCGATAAAGAACTAACTAAATATTTAATTAGCCCATGCGACGCCTTTATTGTCATGAGTAAAATTGTCTTAAAAGATTTACAGAAATTTACTTCAAAACCTGCATCGCTGATCCCGCATCCTTTATATGATCAGTTTGGGGAGAAAGTAATGAAATCTACAGCCAGGGAGCATTTGAAACTTCCGGTAAATGATAAATTATTACTATTTTTCGGATTGATCCGCAGGTACAAAGGTTTGGATTTGCTATTGGAAGCCATGACTGATCCGCGTATTCAACAGCAAGGGATTAAGCTGATAATTGCCGGAGAATTTTATGAGGATGAAGGTATTTATAAAGATTTGATTGAGAGAAATAAATTACAGCAGTTTCTTTTTTTACATACGCTTTATATTCCCAATGAGCAGGTAAAATACTATTTCTGTGCTGCAGATGCGGCTGTGCTGCCTTACCGGGATGCGACCCAAAGCGGCATTGCTCCTATTGCCTTGCATTTTGAATGTCCAATGATTGCCACCAATGTGGGCGGACTTCCGGATACAATAGCAGACGGCCAGACAGGTATTCTTTGTTCTCCGGAACCTGTTTCTTTAGCTGATGCCATTCTGAAATTATACGAACATGGGGAAGAACAATTTACTCCGTATATCAAAGCAGAAAGGAAAAAATATTCCTGGCAGACACTGGCTGAGGAGATTTTGAAATCAGGGCTTTTACCCGGGTCGTAATTTTAACATAAATGGGATGCTCTGGCACAATTTTTTCTTCTGTCATGAGTTGTTATCTTTGAGAAATTAAAAAATGAGATTAAAAGCCGGCATATTTTTCGTTTTGCTTATAGGAGCATCCCTGTTTGCCAGATCACAAACAGCGGCAGACCTGGCATTATTGGAGAAGAGAAGCGATTCATTAAAAATATTTGCTTATGCGATGGTAAATGATCTGGATGCTGATGACCGTTATAAAGCATCTATGGAGCTTATACCGCATTTGGTCAATGCCTTGAAAGTTCCTCATTCCTTTCATTATCCGTTTGATTCGCTGAAAGAAGTTTCCATTGTATATCCTGAAGATAGCTCATTCCGGATTTTTACCTGGGCATTTACGCCTAACGATAAGATGTCTTACCGCTTTTTTGGAGCGCTTCAAATGAATACGAGAGATGGTGAATTAAAGCTGTTTCCCCTTTTTGATAATTCGGAATATACCCGTGATCTTGACACTATCACTAATAATAAGGCATGGATAGGCGCTTTGTATTATAATATTGTTACCACCAAGGATAAAGGTAAAACTTATTATACTTTATTCGGATGGCATGGATACAATTTTCGCAGTAACGAAAAACTATTGGATGTGTTAACTTTTGATAATGGCGAACCTGTTTTTGGAGCACCCATATTTAACATGAGTAATACGGTGACTCCGGGCGATACAAAAAACAGGTTAATATTCATTTATAAACGAAACGGAAATCTGGGATTGAATTATGATCCTGATAGGAAAATAATTATCTTCGACCACTTGACTTCATTGATTGGAAAACCGGAAGAAAAATATACTTTAGTGCCGGATGGTACTTATGAAGGATTCAAGTGGAAGCACGGATACTGGATGCATATTTCCAAGGTATTTCATAATGTTTCAAAAAGACCTCCATTTCCGGCGCCTATAAATTTCGGTAAAGATATTCTGGAGAAAGAGAAAATTAAACAACATGATGAATAGCCCCCAAATTTCAACTATGATATTCAAAGATATTCAAGGTTGTTTAATGTTCAACTGTTAATCCACGGTGTTCGAAAAAGCGCCTTATCCATTTGTAAAAAGAACCGACTGCAAATCCCACAATGCTTCCAAGTAAAATGCCGCCGGTGATGTCGCCGGGATAATGTACGCCCACATATACGCGGCTGTAGCAGATGAGCAATGCCCAAAAACATAAAACCCATTTCAGCCAGTTGAACTTTTTCGGTAAAATAACTGCGAGAAAGACGAGCAGCGCAAAAGAGTTTGTTGCGTGTCCGGACACGAATCCATATAACCCACCCGGGCCGGCTTTGCTCAGATGCACCATGCTTTCAATAGCAGGATTATGAGATGGACGTAATCGTTTCGCCCAGGGCTTAATAAGGTGAGAAGATAATTGATCACTCAGTGTAATTAAGATAGCAATGCATATAAAGATTAAAATGCTTCGCTTTTTGTAGGCCATCACTATCAATATGACAATGAAAAGATAAAGTGGCGTCCAGATAAGCTTGTTGCTTGCCCAATACATGATGGGATCAAAGAAAGCATTATGATGGCTATTCAGAAACAGGAATAGCTTAGTATCAAGTGCGTTTAGCTTTTCTAACATGCAGGATAAATTAATTACTAAGAGCAAACCTAAACATAACTTTCGGATTATTGAGTGGAAATTGAAGGAGTCGTTTTATAATGCCATTCCAGCAGACTATAGTTCGTTAAAGTGTTGTTTCTTCTGTCTTCATGTAAAATATGCTTTTCTACCCAGGGATTTAATTCGTAAGCAATTCTTGTTGATAAAAATCCAAAACCTGCTCCGGCAATTACATCCGAAACCCAATGTCGGTTATTATAAACACGAAGTGCTCCCGTAGTGGCTGCTGCCGCATAACCCGCAATGCCTATCCAAGGCGACCTTTGCCAATATTCCGTTCTTAGCCATTCAGCCGCAGCAAATGCCGTGGCAGTATGACCGGATGGGAATGAATAATAGTCCGAGCCATCAGGCCGTAACTCGTGTGAAATATGTTTAGTTCCTTCCACGGTGATCCCCATAATAATGCTTGAAATTGCATAAACGCATAATGCATCTATAAAACTATGTTTCCCATGAACACCAGCAATATTCAATCCTATTGCTGCCGCAGCCGGAGAAAATTGAAGATAATTGTCTATTTGGGTATGAAGAAGGCGATGATCTTCTATCAGCTCGCCCCTCGTGGAAATATCTAAAGTCTTCAGTGAGCCTTTATGTAAAGCGATCACTCCATAACTTATGCCCGCAGCAGGTATTAACACGGAGGAAACATTCAATGAGTGAAGATCCTGCTTTTCCAACTTGTCAGAATACCAATTGTGTATTTTCAGATGTGAGAAGTGTAAGGTGTCTATTCTTAATTCACCTGCGTTGAATCCGGGCTGAGCATTAGCATGAATGGCACAAATCCCTGAAAATGAAAGGCATAAAATAAGAATCTTCTTCATGAAGGTATGGAGGAATACTATAATTTTATTTAGGAATATTTCCGCCTGAATTTATAAAGCATGCAAGGTAAAACGAATGCTGAATTATTTTCGTTATCTAAATGCTAAAGGGGGGAAATCATCAGGGTTGATAAACCAATACGGAAAACGTATTCGGAACCATTGCCCTTCTTTCTCCTCCTTCTTTATGTTGTGCGACACTTAGGTATATCCTGTGTGTATCGGGGTCTAATTCCATCGTCCTGGCGCCTTCCTGTGTTTTTAAAGTCTGTACAATATGATACTTGTCCGGATTATCTTCGTGAATAATGGTGGTCGTTCCGTCTCCGGCAGAAGCAAAAATTAAGCGAGTAACCGGGTCATATCTTGCTGCGTCCACCCCCGCGCCGATGGGAAGCGTGGTAATGACTTTACCGGTAACTGCATTAAGTATTGTAATCCCTTTGTTTTTCCTGCAGGCTGTAAATAATCTTTGATGGGCAATATCTATCGCTAAGCCTGTAGGACGATCGCCGGGGGCTATGGGATAGCTTTTGATTATTTTATCTGATTTAGTATCTATTACAACAGTTTCGTTTTTATCTGTCAGGTTATTATAGATCCTTCCGTGATTATCAGATACTGCAAATTCGGGGCTGCCACCCAAAGAAATAGTACCCACAACTTTTAAATTTTTTGCGTTGATAACAGTGGAGTTATCGCTATCGCCATTAAAGGTAAAAACCTGCTTCGAAAAAGGGTCATAAACAATACAATCCGGATCTTTTCCCGTAACAGGAATCGTTTCTAATTCTTTTAAAGTACTGAGGTCAAAAACAGTTACCGCATTGGCTTCCCCGTTGCTGATAAATCCTTTATTGAGACTATAAGCTATAGCAACGCCATGCACTCCATGCAGACCAGTGATGCTTGCTTCAATAGTTTCGTTTTTCAGATTTATTACGTTGACTGCATCACCATGAGAAACAAACAAACGTTGATGCACGGTATCAATACCCAGATAATCCCACCGGCTGTTTCCCGGGATTGAAATTCTTTTTTCAAAATGATAATTAATGGTTTTTGTCTGCGCCTGCACGTTGGCAAACGAGAAGAAGATCGCAATGAATGC
>SCQV01000359.1 GCA_004299085.1 Chitinophagaceae bacterium
AACTCTTGTTCATCTGCAACAACTGGTACGACCCCTGTGGGGCCGCATGTGAACTTTATATTTATTTCTATAAATATTTGATACCTCTGGCATCAATCTACGATCATCAAACGCCTAATTCTATTAAAAAATATTATCCTTCCGTACAATCCACCATCCAGTTAATGCCAAATTTATCTACTAAGCTACCAAACCACGATCCCCAAAACTGCTTGGCAAAAGGTTGTTCAGTTTTTCCTCCTGAAGCAAGCGCATTAAACAGCGTTTTACCTTCTTTTTCATTTTCCGCGCTAATGCAGACATAACAGTTATTCCCTTTTTTAAAGGTTTGTTCATTGCAATTATCGCTTGCCATCAGCACTTGTCCACTGCTTAATGGCAAAGCAATATGCATAATCTTTTCTTCCTGCCCTTTGGGAACGGGCATTCCCTGCGCGTCTTTCATTCGCATGACCATGGAAAATTCTCCGCCAAATATGGCTTTGTAAAAGTTGAAGGCTTCTTCGGCATTGCCGGGAAAGTTCAGATAAGGATTGACTGCTTTCATGACTGTATGTTTTAATTGTTTAAAAATGATTGTTTAATATTTTTTAACGGGTGAATATGTCTCTGAGTATGAAAAATAGCAAAATTGATCCATTCCAGGTGCGTTATTTCTCCTAATCCGGGAGATGAGATCAATCTTTCTGCAATCATTTCAGAATATTTGATTTAAAAGTTATGTCAATACTTCACATAAGTACCCATATTCAATCATAAGCATCCTTACTTTTTCAATCTCTGCAATTTCTCCTTCTATTCTTAATATTTTATCACAATCTTCCAGGTCGAAGTTTATTCTGCAACCGGGCAGTTGTTGCATTAATGTGGAAATCAACTCGTTTGCTTCCACTTGATCAAACACGTTTGTTTTAAATATTTCAACCATGCTCGCCACAACAGTTGGTTTTATTCTCGTATTCATCGTGCCTCCGCCACCATTTATAGGGCTCGCCTTGCGGCCTCCCTTCTGGTGTATCTTCCCACGTTTCCTGTCTGCCAAAAGGGGTGATATCCAGGAATCCCCAGATATTCCCTACCCCCTCCGTTCCTCTTTCAGTAGTAAAATATGTGCGGAATATCCGTTCACCATCCCGGATAAAAACACTTAGGCCATGCGTCTCTCCCTTATCTGTAGTCATGCCAAAATCACGATTAAAATCAGTTCCTGCAGAAGAATACCACGGCAGATCCCAACCCATACGTTTTTTATACTTCTCAATATTGGCAAGTGGCGCCAGCGATACCAACGCTATGGAAATATCACGCGCTTTCAGATGTAACGGCGTAAATCGTCCGATATTATCTGCAAACATAGAACAACCGACACAGCCCGCATCAGGCCAACCGCCCACACCGGGAGCAAACATGAAATGATAGAGAAGCAATTGCTTTTTGCCATCGAATAAATCCAGTAAGCTGACTTTTCCTTCCGGGCCCTCAAAAAGATATTGTTTTTTTATTTCTGTCATGGGTAAACGACGGCGTTCAGCATTCAGCTTATCACGCTGATGTGTCCATTCTTTTTCTTTATTCATAAAATCATCGTGCACCTTTTGCCATTCCTCCTGTGATACGATTTCGGGAAGCCCCGATGTGTTCTCTTTCATTTTGATTTATTTTTAATATGTTCCATTTACAGGCCTGTAATACAACAGCACATTTCCATTTCCGAATACTTTCGTTTTTAAAAGTTGCAAATCTAACCGGGAATGGAAAAAAGGTTCTCCTCCTCCCAGCGCCACCGGATGAATCATCAACCTGAATTCGTCTATTAAATGATGCTGAATTAAAGTTTTACAAAGATCGCCGCTGCCGAAAACGAATATATCTTTCCCCTGTTGATCCTTTAACTTTTTTATTTCATCCATTATATTTTCTTTAATCAATTTTGTATTCGTCCAATTTGTTTTTTCCAAAGTAGTCGAACATATTATTTTCAAATACTCGCTCATCATGGAAGCTATTTCCGGATCTTGCTGACGGGCTTCTTTTGTGGGCCAGAAATCTTCCATCACTTTGTATGTTTTTTTGCCAAACAAAAGTGTATCCGTTGTTTTCGTTTGTTCGATAATAAATTCATTCACTTCTTTATCTACTTTAGCCCAACTGATATCTTCATTTTGTCCTTTATAGTAACCATCTAAGGTCAGCATATTAAAGACGATCAACTTTCTCATATTTGTATTTCCTTATTTTTTTAGAAAATCAAAAGCTCCTTTTCTTAAATTAATGCCATATTCAAGATATGCTTTCAGGCAGGCAAGAAAATTGGCCCATCCTTCCGTATTGCGCTGTAGCCACCCGATACCTGCTTCATCATTATCTTCTCCTCCTTCGCTGACAGAAACTATAGTTGCATAGCTTCCGTCCGCTTCTAATGTTATTTCAACGAGATGTTTTTTATCCCGTTCATCCCAGTAATATGAAATGTATTGATCAGCCACTGTATTTTGTACGCTTATCGGAACATCCATATCAAACTCAGGAAATCTCCATATCAAATCTTTACCTGACTCCATCCTGCCGCTTCCTTTCGAAATGAAATAATGCGACATTTTTTGCGGATCAACAATCGCTTCATACACCTGACCGGCAGGTTTTAGGATGCGTATTTTTGTTTTTATTGTCAGACCAGCTAATCCTTCCATTCTATTTTTTTTATTGTTAATTATTATTTATCCTCCATCACTGATAAGTATATCACCTGCCGGATATTTAAATCATACCATGTTTGACCCTTTTATTAGATCATCTGTATTTCATTGGCTCCTTTCCAAAACCTCTTCTCAATATCCCTATCTGGCCAATGTGATATACCTGATGAATATTAATGAATGCCCAAAAATCTCCAACTGTAGTATCGAAAACTTTTGATTGAGACAGGGGTGAATCAGGTATTTCTTTATTTAAGTCGTCCTCTGTAAGTGCGTTCAAGTTCTCTCTGACTTTCAGGTTCAATTGTTCCCATTCGTTTTTTATTTCTTCTATCGAAGGGTAAGGAAAATCATCCAATGCTTTTGTTTTGCCTCTGCCCGCAAATAATTCATCCCATTTCCTTTCTATTGTTACACCTCCAATCATCGCAAAAGCATATTGTGCATTCAATAGATGCCCGGCAATATATTTTGCATGATTCATATTTTTATTCAACCTCTGATTTGTTTCTTCATCTGTAAAACCAACTAACGAATTTTTAAACCAAACACAAATTGAATCATATTCCGCCAATAACTGTTTCTGACTATTCATCATTTTTTATTTTTGAACAACACAAACATAGATACACTTTATGAATTGTATGAGGTGCAAAAACGGCAATTTGAGGGGTTGTTTGCGCCAATTCATCTTGCAGGCTGAGGATGAATTTTAATAACCTGAAAATATAAGTTGAAGAGAATCTTCCCGTGAAATAGTTATTTTCAGATGACCGTCTGGTTGCTTACATTTTGAGTGTCTGGCTGGATATAATCACTCCCTTTTTGAGAAATAATTTAAAATGCTGATAAAAGAATGCACCTTTCGATTGAAAATATTCACACCAAACCCTGATTTCCTTTGATATTCGAAAAAGATTTTCATTGCTATTTCTCTGTTCTTTCTCATCGCTAATCTTACGTAACTTGCATCATTTGATATCTTACGATGTCAGACGTGGAGATGTCTGATTTTAGTAAAATGTTTGAGAATATAGTAGTTACCTGAAATCGGAGATCAGGAAATCAGAAATGAAAAAATCATAGATCAGAGATCATAGATCACAGATGAAAGATATGTCTTACAGACCACAACATAAGATCCGTATTGTTACTGCCGCTTCCCTGTTTGACGGCCATGATGTTGCTATCAACATTATGCGTCGTATTTTGCAGTCACAGGGTGCCGAAGTGATACATTTAGGCCACAACCGCTCTGCCGCAGATATTGCGGAAACGGCTATTGAAGAAGATGTACAAAGCATCGCCATCACTTCCTATCAGGGCGGGCATATTGAATTTTTCAAGTACATATATGATTTACTTCATGAAAAAGGCTGCGGCCATATCAAGATATTCGGTGGCGGAGGCGGTACTATTTTACCGCAGGAAATAAAAAAGCTGGAAGAATATGGAATAGCAAGGATTTATTCGCCGGACGATGGAAGGAAAATGGGATTGGTGGGAATGATAGAAGATGTGATAAAGAAGTCGGATTTCGGCCTCCCCCCAACCCCCTCCAAGAGGGGGGGAAGGGCTGGCGCGGTTGCAAGGGCTATTACTAACATTGAGAATGAAGATGCTCATCAATTGGAGAGGAATGGGACTGCGAAAGAGGAAAAAGAAAAAAAGAGTAAAATTGTTCAAGATTATTTTCATGCAGATCCTGTATATTATAAGGAGGTAAAAGAATATGCATTGGAGCACAGAAAAAACCCGACACCCGCAGAAGCATTGCTTTGGAAGAAATTAAGGAACAGAAAAGACGGCTTTAAATTCAGACGTCAGCATATTATTGATAAATATATTGCTGATTTTGTTTGTCTGAAAAAAGGAGTGGTAATTGAAATAGACGGTAATATACACCAAATGCCTGACGTGAAAGAGAATGATGAAGTGAGGACTGCAAGATTAAATGAATTGGGATTTGAGGTTTTGCGATTTTCTAATGAAGATATTTTAAAAAGAAAAGAAGATGTAATAAAAGGAATAATTGAATACTTGCAAGAGAAAGGTGATTTTATCTCCCCATCTCGTCCATCAGAAAGTATGCCTCCCCCTCACCCTCTCCAGAGGAGGGGAGAGGGGGAGGCCGTTGTTCTCGGCATCACAGGTACCGGCGGTGCGGGTAAATCAACCGTAACGGATGAACTGATCCGGAGATTTCTAAATCTTTTTGAAGATAAAACAGTCGCCATTATTTCCGTTGATCCTTCAAAGAAAAAAACAGGGGGGGCATTGTTAGGTGATCGTATTCGAATGAATACATTGCCTCATCCACGTGCCTATATGCGTTCACTGGCTACGCGTGAAAGCGATAAGGCTTTGAGCAGTGCAGTCAGAGAAGCTATTGAGGTATGCAAGTCTGCGGATTTTGATCTCATTATTCTTGAAAGCTCCGGCATTGGACAGGGAGATACCACCATTGTAGATTATTGCGATGTATCATTGTATGTGATGACACCTGAATATGGCGCCGCCACACAATTAGAAAAGATTAACATGCTTGATTATGCGGATGTAATTGCCATCAACAAGTTTGACAAAGCAGGGGCATTAGATGCTTTGCATGATGTACGCAAGCAATATAAAAGAGACCATCTGATATTTAACGCCAAGGAGGAAGATCTTCCTGTGGTGGGCACTATTGCTTCGCAGTTCAATGATAAAGGTGTCAATGAATTGTTTGGATTATTATTGGAAAAGATAAAAGAAAAAACAGAAGTGGTGTATGGAGAGATACCGCATTATGATCATAAAAATACCGTTAACCAATCCCAGATTATACCGCCACAGCGGGTGCGTTATTTGGCGGAAATTGTGGAAACAATTCAGGAACGAAAAAAATGGATAGAGGAACAATGTGAGATAGCCAGTGAATTATATCGGATAACCGGCGTATTAGACCTCTCTGGTGTTGAAAGCTCGATCAAATTAAATCAACTTCATCAAGAGCTCGAATCTCAGCTTGATCCTACATATCAGAAGTTCATTAAGGAATGGGGCAGTTTGCAGAAAAAATATCATACGGAGTTTTTAGAATATGAAGTGCGGGATAAAATGATCAGGCAGCCACTGTTTACGGAAAGTTTATCTCATACCCGTATCCCGAAAATAGCCTTGCCGAAATTCAAAGACTGGGGTGATATTCTTCGTTGGCAGTTGGAAGAGAATGTGCCTGGAGAGTTCCCTTATACAGCAGGCGTGTTCCCGTTGAAAAGAGAAGGAGAAGATCCTACCCGTATGTTTGCGGGAGAAGGCTCACCGGAAAGAACAAACAAGCGTTTCCATTATGTGTCTTTGGATCAGCCTGCCAAACGCTTATCTACGGCTTTTGACAGCGTTACGCTTTATGGTGAGAATCCTGACCATCGTCCGGATATTTACGGAAAGGTGGGGAATTCAGGTGTAAGCATTGCCACAGTGGATGATGCCAAAAAATTATACAGCGGTTTTGACTTGTGCGATCCAAAAACTTCCGTCAGCATGACGATCAATGGCCCGGCACCTATAATTTTAGCTTTTTTTATGAATGCAGCCATTGATCAGCAGTGCGAAAAATATATTACTGAACAGGGACTATGGGATGAGGTCAATAAAAAAATTAAAGAAAGATTTGAAGAAGGCAAGCAGCCGGCTTATGGCAACGGACATAACCCATTACCCGAAGGTAATAGCGGATTAGGGTTGCGATTGTTAGGTATCTCGGGCGATGAAGTATTGGATAAGAAGGTATATGAAAAAATAAAAGCGCATACTTTACATATTGCCCGCGGCACGGTACAGGCAGATATTCTGAAAGAAGATCAGGCGCAGAATACTTGTATTTTTTCAACAGAATTTGCTTTGAAGATGATGGGTGATGTGCAGGAATATTTTATCCTCAATAAAGTGCAGAATTTTTATTCTGTCAGCATATCGGGATATCATATAGCGGAAGCGGGCGCCAACCCTGTTACACAACTGGCATTTACACTCGCTAATGGATTTACTTATGTGGAATATTACCTGAGCCGTGGCATGCATATTGACGATTTTGCACCCAATCTTTCTTTCTTTTTCAGCAATGGCATGGATCCGGAATATGCCGTTATCGGCAGAGTAGCCAGACGAATCTGGGCACGAGCTATGAAATATAAGTATAAAGGCAATGAACGTTCGCAAAAATTAAAATATCATATTCAGACCAGTGGACGCAGCCTGCATGCGCAGGAAATTGATTTCAATGATATACGTACGACATTACAAGCTTTGTATGCTATCTATGATAATTGTAATTCCTTGCATACCAATGCTTATGATGAAGCTATTACTACGCCTACGGAGGAGAGTGTTCGCCGTGCGATGGCTATTCAATTAATTATTAATCATGAATTGGGTACCGCAAAAAATGAAAATCCTAACCAGGGATCTTTTCTGATTGAAGAATTAACGGATCTGGTGGAAGAAGCCGTCTTATCAGAATTCAACCGGATATCTGAAAGGGGGGGGGTATTAGGATCCATGGAAAGGATGTATCAACGGAATAAAATTCAGGAGGAGAGCTTGTATTATGAATCTTTAAAAAATAATGGCCAATTGCCTCTGATTGGCGTCAATACTTTTTTAAATAAAAATGGTTCTCCCACTATCCTGCCTAAAGAAGTGATCCGATCGACTGATGAAGAAAAAGCGGGGCAGATCAACAATCTGAAGGCTTTTCAAAAGGAACATGCCAATGAAAGTAAAAAGAAGCTGAAGCAGTTACAGGACACAGCCGTTCAGAATGGAAATATTTTTAATGAGCTGATGGAAACGGTGAAGCATTGCTCCCTTGGGCAAATTACACACGCATTATACGAAGTAGGAGGACAGTACAGAAGGAATATGTGATGTCTAATCAATGGTGGCGAAGTACAAATATTTTTGTAAAAGCTACGAATTCTATTTACAGGATTCTGAAAAGAATGCTAAGATAACTTTCTTTAAATCTTTAATGATGTCAATGAAATTTAAACTAGGAGATCGGGTAAGCTGGAATTCAGAAGCGGGAAGATCTTCCGGTATAATTATTAAAATCCATTCTCGAGATTTTAATTACAAAGGATATACCCATCATGCTACAGAAAATGATCCGCAATATGAAATTAAAAGTGATAAATCAGATCATATAGCAGCGCATAAAGGATCGGCGCTGACAAAAATTAATCCTGGAAAAGAGTAGAAACACAGCTTACTCCTTTTGTAAGGATTTCTATAATAACTAATTTTGTAAAAGCTGGCGAAAATAATACACAATCAATGTCCCCATCTATAAAATCTCCTTGTTATCAATTGTCATCCTTCCTTCTTTTTATTTCTTTATTCATCATCTGTAATACATTTTCTTCGTGCAAACAGGAGGCTCCTAAACAAATCACCGATGCTTTTTATTACTGGCGGTCTGAATTTAATCTGGATTCAACAGAAAAAGCTTATCTAGCTGATGCCGATTCCAATTTGCTGTACATACGGTTTTTTGATGTAGTGTGGAATTCGCAGCTATCCGAGCCCACACCTGATGCACCTTTGTATTTCTCCAAAAAACCGGACAGCACCATTCATTATGTTCCGGTAGTCTTTATTACCAATGAAACCATGCAGCATATTTCCACAAGACAAATAAATGGCCTGGCAAGCCACATTTTTGAAAAGATTAAAACTATTTCAAAAAACTTTACCCATAATTACAATGAAGTTCAAATAGATTGCGATTGGACGGTAACTACAAAAGATAAATATTTTCTTCTTCTCCGAAATTTAAAAAATCAGTTGGATGCCAATAATATAAAGCTGAGTGTTACCCTTCGTTTGCATCAGATAAAATACAGTGCCAGAACCGGTATTCCGCCTGCAGACCGTGGTATGTTGATGTTTTATAATATGGGTGACTGGAAAGATCCCCAAACAGTAAATTCTATTTATGATTTGCGAATTGCTTCAGAATACCTTTCTCAATTAGACAAATATCCGTTACCATTAGATATTGCGCTTCCATTGCTCCGTTGGACGATTGTTTACCGTAACAATAAATTTCTTACTTTTATTAATTATGTGGCAAAAGAGGATTTGGTTCATTGTGATTTTTTAAATCAATTATCTGATCCTAATAAATTCGTTGTAAAAAAAGATACCTTTGCTTTCGGATGCGCGTTCAGGAAAAATGATATGCTCAGGAGCGAAACTTGTGAATTTTCTCAAATTGTAGAAGGGGAAAAACAACTTTTGCGTCGCATCCAAAACCCACGAATAACGATTGCCCTCTTTCACTTAGATCACCAACTGCTAAACCATTATTCCCATGCTGAAATTAAAAAGATATTCAACCCTGTACAATAGCTTAATGTTATTGTCTGTCTTTTTTATGCTCGCCTGCGGCCCGGGTTTGTATGATGAAAATGAGTTTACCAGTTTCTTCATGCCGCAAAGCGCCTACACTCCCGCTAACTCAAGTTCTTATTATTATTCACCGGCATTTCTTTATTTGGATAGAGATGAATACTGGGATATGGAAGACTACAATCCTGATTCATTTTATAAAAAGGATGAAAACTTGCAAGAGTGGAAAGCATATTGCCATATCAACGTTAGTGATTCATTAGCTGCTGATGTTATATACAGAGATAAAGATGATAAAACCAATTCTTTTTACAGAGCATTAAGGCAAAGATCGGCAGCATGGAATTATTTATTAATGGCGAGGAAAATAGAAAAAGCTTCTGCAGCAGGTGGTGAGCCATGGAATCCTACACCGGCAGATACTCCTGCGATGAAGCAGTTGTTTCATGATGTTACAGAGAGTGTTCAGAATGTAAATGATTCATTTCTGAAAGGCCGATATGCTTATCAGGCCATCAAATTGGCAGATGAATTATCCGATTATGATTCATGTATTGCCTTGTATAATCACTATTTTGAAAATAGGACTGATAACAGTGTAATAAAATGGTGGAGCCTGAGCCGGAAGGGTGGGGCTTTATTGAAAAAAGGAGACACAGCAAAAGCAGTTTATATTTTTTCCCGAGTATTTGCCCATTGTCCTTCCCGGAGAAAAGCTGCGTACATGAGTTTACGATTATATAATATTCGTTTTGTCCCTGCTGCCTTACAATATTGCAAGAATGATGGAGAAAAAGAAGAAGTTTATACTTTATGTGCTCTTATGCCCTGGCAAGATGCATTGCCATTAATGAAAGATATGGTGAAACTTAATCCGAATCAATCGTATCTGGAATTGATTATGGCACGGGAGATCAATAAAAATGAAGGCTACTATTATAGCGCTCAAAATTTTGTATGGGGAAGGGACACAACCGGCGATTATGAATACAGGCAACAATCTGTTTCTTATTTTAAAAATCTAGGGGAATTTGCAGATCAGTGTGCCAATAATCATAATATAAAAGAACATGCCTTCTGGAATACAGCCGCTGCCTATATTTCTTACATAGAAGGAAATTATAAAAAAGCTAATGATTATCTCACTAAAGCAAGTGAAGAACCAACTAATAACCTCATTTTGCCTCAACAAATTCAGCTTCAAAAAATATTGTTATTGACAGCGAATGCTAAACAAATGACTCCTGAATTAGAGGGAAAGGTTGCACCCATTTTGGCCAATCTTGTAGATTCCAACGCTAATTTTTACACGGGGAATGCTATATTCCTTGCCTGCCAACGATTAGCTGCCATGTATAAAGCATCGGCGACCCAAAAGAGCCGAGGTTGGCTTTGTAACCGCCCGGTTGTTTCTACCTGGGCGATGTATGCACCTGCAAAAGCTTGGCTGATGAACCTGTTCACCACCAATCAGTTCA
>SCQV01000360.1 GCA_004299085.1 Chitinophagaceae bacterium
GGACACCATTCTTTTTCTGAAAAACATCCGTTTGAATATCGCAGTTGATAATGACGGTAAATCTTTCTGGCTGCTGAAAATAAAGCTCAGAGATAAAATTGTCGCCGATGGAATTCAGGATCCGGATTTTAATATGTTTCAAAAAGGCCAGTATGTAGATGCCGCATCTTTCAATAAATTAACGGACGATCCCAATACTATCGTAGTGGATATGCGCAATCATTATGAATATGAAGTCGGCCATTTTGAGCATGCGATTGAAATTCCATCCGATACCTTCAGGGATCAATTGCCGATGGCAGTGGACATGTTAAAAGATCAGAAAGATAAAAATATTGTGATGTATTGTACGGGAGGTATCCGTTGTGAAAAAGCAAGCGCATGGATGAAGCACGAGGGTTTTAAAAATGTATTTCATTTAGAGGGCGGGATTATTAACTATGTTCACCAGGTTAAAGAACAAGACTTACCATTGAAATTTCATGGCAAAAATTTTGTCTTTGATGATCGTTTGGGAGAAAGAGTTACTGATGATATTATAAGCCGCTGTCATCAGTGTGGCAAACCTTGTGATACGCATGTAAACTGTAAAAATGAAGGATGCCACTTGCTGTTCATTCAGTGCGACGAATGTGCAAAGAAATATAACGGTTGCTGTAGTGAAGATTGTATGCACGAGCTTGAGCTTCCCGAAACCGAACGTAAAACGATACGCAAAGGCAGGCAAAACGGGCAGAAGATATTTAATAAATCAAGGAATAGGATGAAAGGGTTGCATATTTATTAGGATTGAAAGGTCTATTTATAATTTTAAAGCCTTGTGACAAGGAACTATAAACAATGTATCAAAGACATAAACAACATTGATTTAGAAGACATTTGTTCGGATTGGCAATGGCTTTTAAATAATGAATATTTACTTGTAATGGTATCAAAGTCTGGCGATATGTTTTTATCTGGCAAAAATGGGGAAATTAGCAGATTAGATACAGGAAAAGGGCAACTTGAAATAGTAGCACAAAGTCTAAATGAATTTATAAATGCATTAGAAGATACCGGCAATATAGAAGATTGGTTATTGCCATCAATTGTATTAAATTTAATTCAAAATGGTCTTCTTTTAAAAGAGAATGAAGTATATAGTTATAGAATAATGCCTATTCTACATGGAGATTATTCATTAACAAATTTTGTAGTAACAAACATTTATGTTCATTTCAGTATAACCGGTCAAATTTGTAAACAATTAAAAGAATTACCGGATGGAACAAAAATCGCTAAGATTTCGTTTGTTCCTCATAATCATTAGACTTTATAAAGAGTCAATGATTGCTAAGATAAGTAATGATTATGCAGTAATCTCTGTCTCCATCTGCATCATTTTCTCAAATGCACTTTCATAATCGGCGTTCGCGAGATTAAGTTTTTGGGTAATCTGCTGGTATTCTTTTTCCGTAGTTAAAAACTTTTCTTTATTCGCATACGTATCAGGATGAGCTAAAGCAGCTTCCAACCTGGATTTTTCTTCCTTTAATTTATTCAGTGAAGATTCCAACTGCTCAAATCTCTTTTTCTGTTTCTCCCATGCACGTTGCGCTTCTTTATTAATAGCTTTATTTTTCCCATTGGCTATTTTCTTATCATTGACAGTATCTGAAACAGGCGTCCTCTCTTTTTCTTTCTTATTCTCAGGAGATAAACCGGCACTTTTTGCAGCTATATTGTTTGAAGTATTTCTTTTTTTCCATTCCTCCCATTCTTCATAAGTGCCCACAAATTCTTTAATCTGATGATCACCAATTTCCCAAATCTTATTGGCCGTTTTACTGACAAAATAGCGATCATGAGAAACCAATACATAACTCCCTTCGTATTGATTCAACGCATCAATCAGCATCTCGACCGAATTAATATCCAAATGATTGGTAGGTTCATCCAATAGCAAAAAATTCGCTTTGCTGATAATGGTTTTAGCGAGTGCGACTCTCGCTTTTTCTCCACCGGAAAGTACCTTTATTTTTTTAAATACATCATCTCCCGAGAAAAGAAAACATCCCAACAAAGTTCTTAATTCCTGCTCCGTATAGCTGCTTCCACAATGTTGTAATTCAGTAACCAGATCATTGTTCAAATTCAATGCTTCCAACTGGTGTTGCGCATAAAAGCTGGTTTCTACATTGTGTCCTGGAATTCTTTTACCCTGAAATTTTTCCGTACCGGCTATTACACGTAACAATGTGGACTTTCCTTTACCGTTAGCACCAATGAGTGCTATTTTATCTCCCCGGTTAATTTCAGCTTTGGCATGATCTAAAATAATATGCTCTCCAAATTGTTTATGTATATCCAGAAGAGTGCACAGTATTTTTCCGGGAGTTATTCCGATATTAAATCTTATCCTGATTTTATTAGGACCGCTATCCACTTCTTCAATCCTGTCCAGCCTTTCCAGCCGCTTCATGGCACTTTGCGCCTGGGCAGCTTTCGTGGCTTTGGCCCGGAACCGCTCTATAAACCTTTCCTGCTGGCGGATATATTCCTGCTGATTTTCATAGGCCCGTTGCTGCTGTTCTGTCCGCAGTGCTTTCTCCTGTTGATAGAAAGAATAATTACCGGAATAGGGGATTAATTGCTGCTGATAAACTTCTACAATCTTAGTTACCATACGGTCCAAAAAATACCGGTCGTGAGATGTAATGATCACCGTTCCCTGGTAACGTTGAAGATATCTTTCCAACCATTCAATGGAAGGCAAATCCAGATGGTTAGTCGGTTCATCCAGCATCAGCACTTCCGGCTGCTGGAGCATCATTCTGGCAAGCAATACACGCATTCGCCAGCCTCCGGAAAATTCATTATAAGGACGTTGCAGATCAGCCGTACTAAATCCCAATCCTTCTAAAAGCGCTTCGGTCCGGTGCTGAATATTATATCCATCCAAAGCCTCATATTCATGCAGCTTATCGCTATATTGCATTAGTATTTTTTCATCCTGAGAATGACTAAGCTTTTGGGTGATAGTCTCCAATTCTTTCTCAAGTGCCAATGCTTTTTCGAAGGCAGTCATAGCCACATGCAAAATAGAATCATCACTTTCAAAGCTTAGTAAATCCTGATTAAAAAAACCTACGGATACATCGCCGGCTCTTTCTACGGTACCCTCTGAAACAGAATATTCCTGGTTGATAATACGCAGCAAAGTGGATTTTCCCGCTCCATTAATTCCAATCAAACCAATCCTTTCATTCGGCATGATGTGCCAGGAGGCGTCCTTGAAAATGGCATGGGCGCCGAATTCAAATGTAATATGGTTAATAGCTATCAGCATAACATAAAAAGTTGCAAAGTTATGCTTTTCGCCTTGGAAACTCTTACCTTTGTACAAAATTCGCTTTATGAAAAAGTTATTTTTTGTTTCTGCAGGACTAAGTTTACTGATCTTTTTAGGATCATGCCATTCTTCTCAAAAAAAAGAGCAAAGCAATAACACAGATACTACGTTGGTAAAAATGAATATGAAGGTATCTGATACTTTGGCGGCCAAAGTGAATACTTTTTTGAATGCTTATTACCAGTTGAAGGATGCATTCGTAAAATCTGATTCTACCGCTGCAGATGAAGCAGCCAATAACCTGCTTCAAAATGCCAACGCGATTTCTCTAACAGAATTACAATCAGACACTGCCCGGTACAATAAAGCTAATGAATCATTAAAGAGTTTGAACGGAGAAATAGCGGGCCTGTTAGGTGAAAAGACCCTGCTGGAAAAACGCAGGGAATTTGAAATGATCTCAGATATTACTTACGATCTCATCACTTCTACAGGATTAAAAGGACAAAAGGTCTATCGAGATTTTTGCCCTATGTTTAATGACGGAAACGGCGCCTACTGGCTGAGTAGCATCCAGCGAATCAACAATCCATATTATGGCGATGAAATGCTGGGTTGCGGAGAAATAAAAGAAACCATGCAATTTTGATTCGCTTCTTATCTTTGCATTGGTATGATTACAATATCGGATTTCCTTTCTGTTAACAATGCAAAAAGAATTTGCAAAATATTATTAAGCATTACTCTGCTGTTCTTTTTTCATTTCCCCCTTCACGCTCAATCTCATTATACCATCAACGGCTATGTGCGTGATTCTGCAAGTGGAGAATCCCTCATAGGTGCAAGTGTTTCAGTAAACGGAACCGGCGAAGGAGTTACCACCAACTCTTTTGGGTTTTATTCCATCTCTTTGCCCGCAGGGAATTATACTTTAACATTTTCTTATCTTGGATATGACAGCCATGAAGGAAGTATTGCTTTAAACCATCATTTGGTTTTAAACATCCAGTTGCACACAAAACCTCTGTCAGGCAAAGAGGTAGTAATATCCGCACAACGAAAGGATGAAAATGTGACGGCAACGGAAATGGGAAAAATTGATCTCTCCGTCAATAAAATAAAAGAGCTGCCTGCGTTATTTGGTGAGGTGGACATATTAAAAGCTTTGCAACTTCTTCCGGGAGTGCAATCAAATGAAGGAACAGCCGGACTTTATATCAGAGGCGGAAGTCCTGATCAAAACCTGATTTTGCTGGATGACGCTCCGGTGTATAATCCAGGACATTTATTCGGATTCTTTTCGGTATTCAACAGCGATGCCATCAATAATGTCACTTTAATTAAAGGCGGCATGCCTGCCAATTATGGCGGAAGATTGTCGTCGGTGGTGGATGTCTCCATGAAAGAAGGCAATAATAAATCTTTTCATGGTGAAGGGGGCATCGGACTGATTGCCTCCAGACTTTCTATCGAAGGCCCCATAAAAAAAAATAAATCTTCTTATATTATTTCAGCCAGGCGGACTTATATAGATTTATTAACTAAGCCTTTCGTACCAAAAAACAGCTCTTTCCACGGATCGGGCTATTATTTTTATGATCTGAATGCCAAAGCGAATTATATCTTTTCAGATAAAAACAGGTTATACCTGAGCGGGTATTTCGGCAGAGACGTATTTAATTTCACAGGTCAGGAAAAATCTTTTTCTACAAACATTCCATGGGGTAATGCCACAGCCACTATACGATGGAATCATTTATTCGGGCCTAAGCTTTTTTCCAATACCATGCTGCTTTACAATGATTATAATTTTGACTTTAATGCAACACAGAACAATCTAACCATTGGATTACATTCCGGCATAAGTGATGAGAGCCTCCGAAGTGATTTTGATTATTTCGCCAGTCCAAAGCACCATATAAAATTCGGGCTGCTATACACTTATCATACTTTTACCCCTTCGACCCTTTCAGGCAATTCGGGAAATAATTCTTTTAACCCTGAAAATCCTTTTGTAAAAAGAGCCAATGAAGCGGCGCTCTATTTCTTAGATGACTGGACAGTGAATAACCGGTTAACAATCAATGCGGGACTTCGTTTCAGCATTTTTCAACAAATAGGCCCGTACAAAATATACCAGGAAGATGCTGAAGGCAACAAGACAGACAGCACTGTTTACAAATCTTTCCAGCCTGTTAAAACCTATTCCGGTCTGGCGCCCAGATTCATTGCGCGTTATGAGCTTACCCCAAACAGCTCTTTAAAAGCGTCCGTCACTAAAAATTATCAATATGTACATTTAGTCAGCAGTAATACCACTACGCTTCCCACAGATCTTTGGGTTCCGAGCACTTACAAAGTGAAACCTGAAATGGCATGGCAATATTCTTTGGGATATTTCAGAAATTTTCGGGATAATATGTTTGAGACTTCCCTGGAGGTTTATTATAAAAGCATGGAAAATCAAATTGAATTTGCAGAAGGCTATATTCCTTCCTTAGAAGATCCGGAAAATTCTTTTGTGTTCGGTAAAGGATGGGCTTATGGCACAGAGTTATTTATTCATAAGCAAAGAGGAAGACTTACAGGTTGGATTGGTTATACCTTATCCTGGGTTTGGCGGCAATTTCCCGATTTAAATGATGGCGTGAAATATCCCTCTCGTTTCGACAGGAGAAATGATATTGATCTGGTGGCTGCTTACCACATTAATGATAAATGGACCGTTGCAGGAGATTTTGTTTTCAGCACAGGCAATCCCATTACGCTTCCGGAAAGATTTTATTTTATTGAAGGAGTTTTATCAGAGCAATACAGTCAATTAAACGCTTACCGGATGAAACCTTATAACCGCCTTGACCTGTCTGCCACTTATCAGCCTACACCCAAGCCGAATAGAAAGTTTTCTCATAGCTGGAACTTTTCTATTTATAATGCCTATAGCCGTTTAAATCCCTATTTTATTTATTTCAATCAGGAAGGTGATTATCTGAACGGGACACTGAAAATACAGGCTAAAAAAGTAGCTTTGTTTCCCATTATTCCTTCTGTTACGTGGAACTTTAAGTTTTAGCTCTAATTCAACTCATTTAATCCACTATAACTTTGCAGGTATAGTAATATTTAATACTTTTACAAAAAGATATTTATGTTTTCAGTAACAGGTATATATGACGGCAATAAAATATATCCAACCGAGCCAATAAAACAAAAGCAAAAATATAAAGTCATTATTACTTTTGTGGAAGAATTAGATACGGATAATAAAGAAGAAAATCTTCTCCGTGAATGGGGATCTGAAAGCGCAGCGTTTACGTTCTGGGAAAGTGAAAAAGAAGATATTTATCAGGATTATTTAACGACCCCACATAAATGAATACAGGAGATATCGTCCTTGTACCATTCCCATTTTCAGAACTCACAAAGGTCAAAGTGCGTCCTGCTATAGTTGTCACCACAACGAAAGATAAGTATAAAGATCTGATTTTGTGTGCAGTTAGTTCCGTAGTACCTTCAGAAATAAGGGATTGTGAAATACTATTAAATCCCAATAAGACTAATAATCTTCGAGCCACTTCTGTTGTAAAAACAGATAGGATTGTAACCCTAAAGAGAGAAATCGTAATTACCAAATTGGGGAAACTCACTATAACCGAGACAAAACAGCTTATTAATAAATTTAAGGGATTGATTGAATAATTCCCATCTTCGATTTATTGTCATTTCACCGGCAGAAATGTCTGAAATTCCCTGATTGTTTCCTATTTTCGCACTTTATGAAAATGATCAATATTACCTTACCAGACGGCTCGGTTAAACAATATAACGAAGGAGTCACCGGTCTGGATATCGCCCGCTCCATCAGTGAAGGGCTTGCCAGAAAAGTATTAGCCGCTAAAGTAAACGGCAAAGTCTGGGATGCCACCCGCCCCATCAGAGAAGATTCGACTGTGAAATTACTAACTTGGGATGATGCGGAAGGGAAATCCACCTTCTGGCATTCGTCTGCTCATTTGATGGCTGAAGCGCTGGAATCACAATTCCCCGGTGTAAAGTTCGGTATCGGCCCTGCAATTGAGAACGGATTTTATTATGATATTGATCTGGGTGACCGGCAAATTACGGATGAGGAATTGGCCAAGCTGGAAGTAAAAATGAAAGCACTTGCTCAGGAAAAGAATCCCTACCTCAGAAAAGAGGTCGGCAAAGCAGATGCTATCAGCTATTTTCAGAAGAAAGGCGATGAATATAAATTAGAATTGATTGATGGATTAAAAGACGGAGAAATCACTTTTTATACACAAGGGCATTTTACAGATTTGTGCCGCGGCCCGCATATTCCTAATACGGGCTTCATCAAGGCCATTAAGCTTACGAATATCGCCGGAGCTTACTGGCGTGGGGATGAGCACAGAAAAATGCTGACCCGTATTTATGGTATCACCTTTCCCGTTCAGAAAGAATTAGATGAGTATCTGATCATGCTGGAAGAAGCCAAAAAGCGTGACCATAGAAAGCTGGGGAAAGAATTGGAATTATTTACCTTCTCCGAAAAAGTCGGAGCAGGGCTCCCTTTATGGTTACCCAAAGGCGCTCAATTACGTGAAAGGCTGCAGCAATTTTTACAAAAGAAACAATTAGAGGCCGGTTATCTTCCGGTTATTACTCCTCATATCGGCAACATCAACCTGTATATCACTTCAGGGCATTATGAAAAATATGGTAAAGACAGTTTCCATCCCATCACCACACCACAGGAAGGAGAAGCGTTTATGCTAAAGCCGATGAACTGTCCGCATCACTGTGAAATTTATAAATCATCTCCAAAATCATATAAAGATCTGCCGGTACGCTTAGCTGAATTCGGCACCGTTTATCGCTACGAGCAGAGTGGCGAATTGCATGGATTAACGCGTGTACGGGGATTTACACAAGACGATGCACACCTATTCTGCCGCCCCGATCAGGTAAAGGAAGAATTTATTAAAGTGATTGACTTAGTGCTTTACGTATTCAAAGTGCTCAACTTTACGGATTATACTGCACAAATATCGTTACGGGATAAAGAAGACAAAACTAAGTATATCGGATCGGAAGAAAACTGGAATTTGGCTGAACAATCCATTCTTGAGTCTGTAAAAGAGAAAGGATTGAAATCAGTAACCATAGAATATGGAGAAGCCGCTTTTTATGGCCCCAAGCTTGATTTCATGGTGAAAGATGCAATAGGCAGAAAATGGCAACTGGGAACCATTCAGGTAGATTACAATTTACCTGAACGTTTTGAATTGGAGTATATTGGAGCCGATAATCAAAAGCACCGTCCGGTGATGATACATCGTGCACCCTTCGGCTCTCTGGAAAGATTCGTTGCCGTATTGATAGAACATTGTGCCGGTAATTTTCCCTTATGGCTCACTCCGGTGCAGGTAAAGGTGCTGCCTATCAGCGATAAACCTTTGGAATATGCGAAAAAAATATTTCAATTATTAAAAAATGCTGAAATTCGCGCTGAAATTGATGAACGAAATGAGAAAATCGGGAAGAAAATACGGGAGGCAGAGTTGATGAAAATACCGTATATGATAGTGATTGG
Organism: Chitinophagaceae bacterium; assembly: GCA_004299085.1. GTDB lineage: Bacteria > Bacteroidota > Bacteroidia > Chitinophagales > Chitinophagaceae > FW021-bin31. The sequence continues at coordinate 8,928 of SCQV01000360.1, forward strand.
CGAAAAAGAAGCAGAAGAA
>SCQV01000361.1 GCA_004299085.1 Chitinophagaceae bacterium
AATGCAGCAGGCCATTTCATTTCAATACCGGCCACACGCGTGTTGATAATGGGATAATCATCAATATGCTGACTGCCTGATATTTTTACCCCTTTATCAATCCTTAATGTAACACCTGATTTCACAAAAATAGATCCTGTCACATATTCGCCCGTGTCAAATGTTACGACTCCGCCACCCGCTATGGCGCAGGCATCTATGGCTTTTTGAATGAATTTGGTATCCATCGTTTTACCATCATTCACTGCTCCGTAATCATTTACTTTAAATATCCTTTCTCCTCTCGGGGCCTGTTTTGCTCCCACCTGCTTTATCCAATCCATCGAAATCCGGCTGGATTGCTTCGTCTGCGCATTACCAGGGAAATAAATGGTTAAGGCAATAACCAAACAAAACAGAATAATGCTCAACCAAGTCCTTTTCATAATGTATTTTTTTAAGAATTAATAATCAATGTTCATTGCCTAATCATCAATCAATATTCAATCAATGCCATTTAGTTAAGGACTTTGTCACCCTGAGCGTAGTCGAAGGGGTGTCCTCTACTGGGTCATGGTTCGACTTCGCTCACCATGACAATTCGTTTTTAAATCTTAACTAAACGACATTGAATATTCAATGTTCAATATCCAATATCCAATGATCAATTTTCAATCTATTAACCAATAACTAATTCCCATAAGGCTTTATGCTCGTAAACATCGGAGTTAACGGCAAATCCCATTTTCTAATGTCATCCGGATGAGCAGGATTAAAGGGGGCTAAACCAGGCTTTAAATATTTGGCTAACGCCGGAAGCTTTTTCCTAATTCCCTCTGCCACACACTTGGCTATTTCATAAGCGCCGAAATCACAGAAATGAGTGTTATCAGCTAAAGTTACCTCTTGCCCGGGAAATGTTCCCGCAGGAAATTGCACAAACAACTCCTTTGACTTTTCTGGTCCCAAAGCATCATATAAAACTTTAGTCATCGCGTTCAAATCAATCAAAGCTACTCCGTCTTTTTTAGCTTCATAACGCATGGCATCGGGAAATTCTCCCAATGTATTAATCACTTTACCTAATGCATCAAAATCACGGCGATTAGTAGAAGTAACAAATACGGGAATAGCATGATGCCCCCTCGCTGAATCAATATAGACACGTAAATATTTATTATAAGTAGTATAAGCTTTTTCTCCGGAACCAGGCTTTTGATCATTGTGTGCAAATTCCACAAAAAGATAATCACCCGGCTTCAGCATGCTGGAGACTTTGGCAAGCCGCCCTCTTTCTATGGAGGCTCTGAGCGTAGAACCCGATGCCGCCTGATCGGAGAAGACTATTTTTCCTGGCTTAAAAAGTGAAGGTATCATCTGTCCCCAGCACGACCACGGTTCAAGCGACTGATCGGTCACCGTAGAATTTCCCATTAAAAAAACAGTAGTAGTATGATCTGCTTTTTTAATAGTTATGGCATCCACACAAGGTCTGGCATTACCGAACTCAAGCGTAAGCTTATTATCCCAATCTAATTTATCACGTTCACGCGGTTTCAAACGAACGATTTCGTGGTCGTTTATTATACTATCCCAAACGCTTACCATAAACGAAGTTGTTTTGAATTGCCCGGCTTTGGTAGAAATTTCTTTTACCATCAAACGGCGGGATTCCGCTTTAATCGTGGTTATAGAAGGTCTCCATGCATCACCAAGCGTAACGGTCACTTCATAATTTCCCTGCGGCACTTTTACAGAGAAAAACATAGAGCCGATGCCGGTACAAAAGTCGCTGCGCAATGCATCTTCCCCACCCCGGTTCCTGGCTATCGCTTTAGTATCATAATCAAAACCATAACCAAGTTGTTCATTATATCTTGTGAGCGCAGTTACCTGTGCATATCCAGGCGCTACTTTACCGGTACCAAAATCAAAATGGTAAACTGATTGTGCGGAAACAACTTGTGCCGTTATTACCAAAATTATCAATCCTTTAAAAAAACTTTTTACTTTCATCTCGAACGATTTTAGGAGATTGTTATCATATTGAATATGCGCTGCAAAGTTTTCCATTAAGGCAGAAAGTTCTTCATGGTTTTACTTTGTGATCTTAGCGGTTTTGTGGGATACTTTTATTTCTCCCTCTTCCTTTCACTAAATAATACGTTTTATAAGCCGGTTCTTCATGGTATGGTTTCAACTTCATCATTTCCACTCCGGCACGTAAAACAGGCCCTTCTCCCATTGCAATATTCGTTTCCTGAGGACGTGTATAATATACTATAAGCGAAGGTGCAATACCAGTTCCCGGGCAGATACCCGATACATTACCCTGACTGTCTATTTTAGTCATTAAGCCTTTCCATCCGAAATGTGCTACTTGGGCAAAATCCGGTTCCAGCCATCCTTCATTTACTCCTTTGGCTATACAATAAGTGAACATAGCCGAGCAACTGGTCTCCAGATAAGAATCTTCCTTATCAAGCAACTGATGCCATAATCCTGATTCACTCTGATAACGCGCAATGCCCACCGCTTCTTCCTGAAATAATTTGAGGAGTATTTTTCTTTGAGGATAATTTTTAGGTAATGCAGCAAGTAAATCAGCCTGAGCCATCATTACCCACCCATTACATCTTCCCCAACAGGCTACACCATTGTGCCTGGAATCCGTATAATAGCAATGATAATAAATTTGTTTCGTCGAATCCCATAAATAATGATGAAACATAAGCACCTGATGAATGGCATCGTCAAAATATTTTCTGTTACCGGTAAGTTTTCCCATACGCGCCAGCAGGGATATGCTCATATACATATCGTCTGCCCATATTGTCATCTTATGTGGAAAATACCGGGCAATAGTACCATCCGGTAAACGCGGTTCTGCATATTCCAATTCGTCAGCCGATTTATCAATGTATTTTAAGAACACCGGATTTTTATGATCGCGGTATAAATCAATAAGGCCGGCTGCCATCGTACCATAATCATCTAGGCGTATCATCCGGAAAAACATATACCAGGAATAATGGCTGACTTTATCCAATCCATTGGGTTCTTGTAATACACTGTCATATTGTTTCCTGAAATAATTCAGGTTATCAGGATTAAAAACAAACTGCATGTTCTTTAATACATAATTTTCATATTCAGGATCATGCAACTCCTTAGATAATTCCATCATCGCTATATCCAACACGCCATTGGTATAATGCCAGTCGTTGTACGAACTCTTTACTTTTACATCCAATGAGAAAGGAACTCCTTTCAGATTAGTGTAGTGTTCGCCCGTTTTTGTGTTGACAAATTGATAAGAGGTTTGC
>SCQV01000362.1 GCA_004299085.1 Chitinophagaceae bacterium
GAAACTATCATGTGACGTGCTCTGAATTGAACCTCACAGTGTGCGGGATCGATATTCCAAACTTTTGTACTCATTTAATTTGAATATTTGATGGTTATAAATTAGACAGTAAAAGATATTATTCTTAACATCTTTCTTTCGAAATAGTTCGCGGCATACATTCTAAGATTCAAAATATCCAGCCTAACAGCAGGCAGGCTAATACAAGGACAGGGGGGGGGATCCGGGTAAATTGAAGCAGGCAGAAAGTACCTGCCACGACTACCAGTCCGGTCCAACTGAAAGAAATAGCATGGAAAAGTATCAGGGTATATGCCCACATGATTCCCACCACCACGGCATTGATACCTTCCAATGCACGAAAAATATACACGTGCTTTTTCAGATTGTTCCATATTGGGAAAAAGAACAACACTAACAGCAGGCTTGGCAGAAAGATTCCTATCGGGCATACAATAGCACCTAAAATCTGCAGCAGCGATCCCGATGGTCGCATAATCATCCCCCCTACATAAGAAGTAAGGGAAAAGGTAGGACCGGGTACCGCCTGCACCATGCCGGCGCCGGTAAGGAAATTTTGTGGAGTTATTAAAGCCGCAGCCCCATGATGTACAGGACGCGTAATAAACTGATCGAACATCATCGGTATTAATACCTGGCTGCCACCAAATACCAGGCTTCCAAAACGGTAAAAGTTTTCAAATAAATTGAACAACCTGTGATAAAGCCAGCCGTGAACCCGCGCATATTCGCTCAAAAAACCGGCAAGAATAAAAATAGCGCCAAACAACCATAAGTTATTCCAGGGAATCTTTTTTCTGTCAGTATGAATGTCCGGAATGCGTTTACTGCTCAGACTGGTGACAGCTCCTCCGAAAATAATTAACACGGGGAAAACAGCCGGGCCTTTAAATATAACGGCGGAGATCATGGCGCCGGCCAGCACGCAGACAGTGACGAGGTTTTTAATGCTTATCCTGAAGGCACGGAACCCGGCATACGCCAGAAATCCCACTGCCATGGGCTGAACATAATGGAAAATGCTTTTATTAAAACGATAAAGGACAAAGGAGAGTATCGCCATGAGAATGCAGGCCGGTAGCACCCATACAATCAATGTAAGCACGGCCAGGGGCGTACCGCCGCGTTTATAGCCTATCAACGTAATGGTTTGCGTGGAAGAAGCGCCCGGCAGCAACTGGCAAAAAGCGGTGTATTCGAGCAACTCCTCTTCCGTCACATATTTCCTTTTTTCCACGAATGTTTTCAGCATCATAGCTAAATGCCCCTGTGGCCCTCCGAAAGCCGAAATGCTATACCAGAAAACTGATTTCAGAAAGGGAATATGACGGATCAATATCATGAAAATCTTGATAATAATAGAAGTACCGGCAATATATGCTGTTCACATGCCAGATAGCAGACAAATTAAAAGAAAATCCGCCACAGAAAATAATATTTTCTATGAAGAAGCGATCAAACTTATTTTGTTATTATTTAATTGAATAGCTCAGCAGGGAAACATCCTCCACTTTTGAACCATTATTCTGAACCACCGCGGAAAGTATTCCAACACCACGTGCAAAATAAATATCGCCCGTAACGCCTGCA
>SCQV01000363.1 GCA_004299085.1 Chitinophagaceae bacterium
GCTCATCATTTGTCCGCGATGCGCTTCGTTGCGATGAATGGTTTGAATAGGTTTTCTTCCCGGCGGTAATTCATCAATCACTGAAACGTCCAGGTCGCCGTAAACGGTCATGGCGAGCGTCCTTGGGATAGGCGTGGCAGTCATCACTAATATGTGCGGAGGAATCATATTTTTATCCCAGAGCTTTGCACGTTGCTGAACGCCAAAACGATGTTGCTCATCCACTACAGCCAATCCTAAGTTTTTAAAAATAACTTCTTCTTCTATCAGTGCATGCGTTCCGATTAATAAATTCAAAGAACCATCGGCTGCGTCAGCAAGGATTTGCTTTCGCTGCTTACCCTTGACATTTCCGGTGAGCAATGCCACCTTAAAATCCATATCTTTTAACAGCTTTGAAATACTATTAAAATGTTGCCGGGAAAGGATTTCCGTAGGCGCCATCAGGCAGGATTGAAACCCGTTATCTGCCGCCATCAGCGTGGACAGGAGGGCCACCATGGTCTTTCCGCTGCCTACATCTCCCTGCAATAGCCTGTTCATTTGCCTTCCATGCAACGTATCCTGCCGGATTTCTTTGATGACTTTTTTTTGTGCATTGGTTAATTGGAAGGGAAGATATTTTTCATAAAAACCATTAAAAAAATCTCCGACCGTATCAAATTTCCATCCCCTGGAATTTTGATGCCGCATTGATTTTATTCGGCATATCCGGATCTGCGCTATTAATAATTCTTCAAATTTTAACCGGCGTGTGGCCAGGGATAATTCCTGCTCATTTTTGGGAAAATGAATGGTGCGAAATGCCTGGTATCTGGGCATTAATTTAAACTGCTCTATATAACGGTCCGGGATATTTTCAGGTAAATTACCGGCAGGTAAGATATCAAATAAGTTTTGTGCCAGTCTGGCTTGCATTCTTCCGCTTAACCCGCGTGCGGTCAGTTTTTCCGTACTGGAATATACCGGTTCTAAAAAATCTTTTCCCTTTGCATTCTCAGCAGTCAGCACATCCATTTCAGGATGCGCCATTTGCGGCTTACCGCCGAAATAAGACACCCTGCCATAAACGATATAGGATTGCTCCAGCTTTAATATCTTTTGTATCCAACTAATTCCTTGAAACCATATCAGCGATAATTCTCCTGTTTTATCACGTATAGAAGCCACCAATCTCCTACTCCTTTTTTCACCGATGATTTCAAAGTAAGTAAGCTTCCCGGAGACCTGGATAAAATCAGACTCGGAAGTAATATCCTGAATGTGAAAAACGTTGGAACGGTCAATATGGCGAAAAGGGAAATGTATCAGTAAATCACCGAACGTATGAATGTTCAGCTCCTTGCGCAGCAGTTCGCCCCGCTGAGGGCCTACGCCTTTCAGATATTCAATGGGATTGGATAATATGGAACTATTAAGACTGATACAGGAATTGTTTAGGATTCAAATGTAAGGATATTATGTAAATGAGCATAAGTCCAAGATGGGAAAGCGAAAAGATATATTGATTGAGAATAGTTCTTCGACGACCATGTTAGTTTTGTTGCCAGGCAACGGCAGATTTCCCACAAAGGCACAAAGTTCACAAAGGCTTTTCTTAGTGTTCTCTATGACTTTGCGGGATACCTTATAAAGGTCAATCTTGAATCACGTTAGAAAGTCACCTGCAATACATATTTCTCTTCAAAATATTTTTCAGGGAAGTATTGATAAATAGAAAATATATGCGGATGTGTTTTACTGTTAGCAATCTCTTCAGTCAGATCGCCGCCTTTCAGGCAAATCAATCCGTGGATGGAATTCGGATGATTATTTTTATTCAAGATTGGTTTGCTCCATTGTATCAAATCACTTAAAGGAGCCACCGCTCTGGAAAGAGCCACCTCGAATTTCCTGTTTTTTATTTCTTCCGAACGGATATGTTCTGTGGTTACATTTTTTAATTGCAGCGCATCTGCAATGGCCTGTGTTACTTTTATTTTTTTCCCGATGGAATCTGTCAGATGAAAATGGACTTCCGGAAAATAAATAGCTAAGGGTATTCCCGGAAATCCCCCCCCCGTTCCAATATCTATGACACGTAATCCCGGAGGAAATTGAAATATTTTTGCAATACTTAAAGAATGTAAGACATGCTTTTGATATAAGCCATCCATATCTTTTCTGGAAATTACATTGATTTTGGCATTCCATTCTTTATATAAAGCATCCAATGCTGCGAACTGTTGTACCTGTTCTTTTGAAAGCTGAGGGAAATATTTGAGTATCAGTTCCAACTTTTTTTCGGCTTACGCATTAATGCGGGTGTAAAAATAAGATAGTATAGCCACATCAGCATTTCCAATGGAATGCAATACCAGAATAAATTCTTTTCATTCAGCTTTTTCAAAGCTCCTGACCATATCATGCCGGAGATGATCCATCTGAGAATAAATATCCCAATAGTATAATAGATGATGGGACGATAAAATAATGCGAGGATGAATAACGGGTAATATAAAAACTGGGAAGCGGAAAACAATCCCAACAGGAATTTATGCACCGGTTTATAATGCTTTCCGGTGGAAAGATGTCTTGTTTTCTGCCGGAACCAGGCTCCCCACGAAGTTTTAGGCTCAGAATAAGTAATCGCTTCGGGATCAATGATGACCGTGGTATTTTTTTTATTGGCGGCAGCATTAATAAAGAGGTCATCATCGCCGGAAGGAAGGTCTGCATGCGATAAGAATCCCTTATGTCTGAAAAAAAGCTCCTTTTTGTAAGCAAGGTTTCTCCCAACTCCCATATAAGGAATACCGGCTAATGCGAATGATAAATATTGCATAGCGCTGAAGAAAGTTTCAAACCGGATAACCTTGTTGAGTAATCCGGGCCTGGTTTCATAAGCGCCATAACCCAACACGATTTCCGTGCCGTTATTAAATTTTCCTGCAATCAATTCCAGCCAGTGTGTTCCTGCAGGTTTGCAGTCTGCATCGGTCAAAACAAGTGTATCATACACCGACTTCTTTATTCCGATAGTCAGTGGATATTTTTTACCCGGAATACCTTTGGCAGATTGTTGAAGTTCGACAAAATGAAAATGGGGATAGCCGGGACCCAAATATTGCAAAACGGCGCTTGTATCATCCTCTGAATTATCATTCACGACCACCACTTCATACTGAGGCTGGTGTTCGGGATTTTGATAATGTTGCTGTAATATTTTAGGGAGATTCCGCTGTAAATTACGTTCCTCATTTTTGGCGCATATAATGACCGATAATGGTAAAGAATCATTCTCCGGGAGATTTCCTTCTTTCACTTTATATCCTGCCAATCTGCTGAAAAAATACAAATAATAAAAGACCTGAATGCAGGCTACCAAAACAAAAGCACACCAAAAAATGAGAAATAGAAGTGAGTTCATATAAAATAAGTGCGAAAATAAACGAAAATCCGGAACTGCTTATGCCTTTCTTATCGCAGTTTGTGAAATAGTGGAGGTGACACCGAACAAATGTACCTTTGCTGTTTTATCCATGAAAAAAGCCATACTTCAATTACATTTAGCTGTTTTATTGGCCGGCTTTACCGGTGTTTTAGGCCGGCTTATTACTTTAAGGGAAGGGCCGCTGGTGTGGTACCGGATGGGTATTACTACTGTGGCCATGCTGCTGTTTCTTTTGTGGAAAGGGAAGTTAAAAAAGATTTCCGTTAAAGAGATTTTAGGAATTGCTTACGTGGGATTTTTATTGGGAATTCATTGGTTGTGCTTTTATGGGAGCATTAAATATGCCAATGTGTCTATCGCCTTAGTCTGCTTTTCGGCATCTGCTTTCTTTGCCGCTTTTTTGGATCCATTGATTATGAAGCATCAGTTTTCCTTTCAGGAAATGTTGCTGAGTCTTATTGCCATTCTGGGTATTTACATCATCATGCATTTCGACAAGCGGTTTACTATTGGCATTATTCTGGGATTGCTTGCTGCATTTTTCAGCGCTTTATTTACAGTGCTCAGCAAAAGACTTACAAAAAAACATGACGCTTACACCATGACATTATATGAATTGGGAGCCGGGTTTGTTTTTGTGACTGTCCTGTTACCATTTTATTTGGCCGTCTTTCCTCAAACAGTTATGACACCTACGGCGCTGGATTGGATTTACCTGCTTATCTTAAGCATTGCCTGTACGGTGTGGGCCTTTGTTTTGGCTTTTAAGTCATTGAAAAAAGTCAGCTCATTTACCACCAACCTGACTTATAATTTAGAACCGGTTTATGGTATCTTGCTGGCATTTTTAATCTTTCATGAAAACGAGCATCTGAACAAAAACTTTTATTGGGGATTTTCGCTTATTGTTATTTCAGTGGTGTTGCAATCGCTTCGTATGTTGCATGTAAGAAAAAGGATCCAACGGAAATTACCGGCGAAATTCAAAATACCCTGGGGATAAAATTTAAGAGCAGCAAAACGATGGCATCAATCAATATTTTAGAAGCCCTGTTTGCGTTTTTGTCCTTCGTAAAACGATGTTTTTTGATGACTTTCGGCTATTATTTTCGGATCAGGATGCAGCCTATCCACCATATCCAGCATATTCTTTTGTATGGGTGATACATATACGACTGTCTTCAGGTACTCTTCAATCAGGCTGGACAGACTCACCTGTTTCTTAAGGGCATAAACCTTTGCCCTTTCCAGAAGGCCATCCTCGATAGTAATATTTAATTTCGTTTTCATCATGCAAATATGCGTATATCTTACGATAATACGGATTCACGAAACTTCTTATTATTCGCGGTTGAAAAAAGTAAAAATACGGCTTTGAGTGATACCTTTAATTCTATGAAGCCATATCCATCTTTACTTTCTGTACACATCCAATAGCCCATCCGGCAATATGACGTGGATAATTTTATTGTTTTTGTCAATCTGCTGCAGTGTATTTGAATTAAGCGGAATCAGCAATTCCGTATCATTTTGATGGACTTTCAATAAAAGCTGTGCCGGTAATTCTACTACTTCGGCGACCCGGCCTATTATTCCAGCAGCTTTATCCGCTACTTTAAATCCCAGATAGAATAATACCGAATCGGGCGAAACTATTTTTCTGAAATTATCTTCGTCCAGATATACCTGCTTTCGCAACAACTTTGCCGCTCCTTCTTTAGTTTGAATACCCTCTAACTTCAGATAAACCTCTTCCTGATTCCTTATCCTGTTTGATTCAATAAAATAGGGAATAAAGCTATGCTGTTTTTCCTCTATGAAAACAGTCCGTATATCTTTAAAGGCATCAGCTTGTCCCGTTTTATGCAACAGGATTATTTCTCCGTGAAGTCCGAAGGTGGCTACGATTTTACCTGTGTTGAAATATTCGGGCATTTTAATAAAAATAAAAAAGGTAATATTTTTGCAAATATTACCTCAACTTTTTGAAAGATAGCACTCATCATTCTTTTTCAGTTCCGGTAGCTTCCGCTTTTTTTGCTTTGGCAGCAGGTTTTTCCATTGCCTCTGCTTTGTGGGCAGGGCCTTCGCCTTCTCCGACCTTTCTCACTACCTGTTCCTTGTGCTCATGTTCCTCATGTGCTTTTTTGTGATGTTCTCTTCTTTTCAGGATTTTGCTTTCATGTTCAGCATTCCACTGATCGAATTTGGCCATCGCGGTTGTTTCGTCAAACAGGCCAAGTTGAACACCCCGGAGTAAATGCTTCAGATACAGCACCCCTTTATAGGATAAAATACGGCGAACGGTATCTGTCGGCTGAGCACCCTTTTGCAGCCAATGCAGCGCTCTGTTCCGGTCCAAATGAATGGTGGCGGGAACAGTCAGCGGGTTGTAAGAACCAATTTTCTGAATGAATTTTCCATCCCTGGGAGCACGGGAATCGGCTACTACGATGTAGTAGAATGGGCGTTTTTTCCTCCCCTTTCGTTGTAATCTGATTTTTGCAGGCATAAATAATAGAGATTATTCTTGCGTGTGAACAATAAAATTTTAAGGTGTCAAAGGTAATACATCCAAAGGGAAATCAAAAATTAATAGTCAAAAGTGTTATAAAATTCTGTTAACGTCCTATTTTTTTGCTCCTAAGCGCTGCATCTTTTTTCCCATTCCTTTCATGCCGTTCATTTGCTTCATCATTTTCCGGATCTGATCAAATTGCTTAAAAAGCTGATTCACTTCTTCCATGTTTTTTCCGCTGCCTTTTGCAATACGTTTACGGCGGTTTCCGTCTATCACTTGCGGATTGGCACGTTCATAAGGAGTCATAGAATTAATGATGGCTTCTACTCCATTGAATGCATCGTCGCTGATATCAATATCTTTGATGGCTTTGCCGATGCCGGGCATCATGCCAAGCAGATCTTTGATATTTCCCATCTTTTTCATCTGCTGAAGCTGTTTTCTGAAATCCTCAAAATCAAATTGATTTTTACGAATCTTTTTTTCCAGCTTTCTGGCCTCCTCCTCATCATATTGTTCCTGGGCTTTTTCTACCAGGGTGGTTATATCGCCCATTCCGAGAATGCGCTGAGCCATTCGCTCCGGGTAGAAAACATCCAATGTTTCCAATTTTTCACCGGTGCTGACAAATTTGATGGGCTTTTCAACCGTATATTTAATAGATAGGGCTGCGCCGCCACGGGTATCGCCGTCTAATTTGGTTAAGACTACTCCGCTAAAATCCAGCCTGTCATTAAAAGCTTTGGCAGTATTCACGGCGTCCTGCCCGGTCATGGAATCAACTACGAAAAGAATCTCATTAGGGTTGACTGCAGTTTTGATATTAGCAACCTCGGTCATCATGGCTTCGTCCACGGCAAGACGGCCCGCAGTATCAATAATAATGGTATTAAAGCCTTTGGTTTTAGCCTCTGCTATAGCTGCTTTGGCTATTTCCACCGGATTTTTATTATCCGGTTCGCTATAAACCGGGATTCCTATCTGTTCGCCTAATACTTTTAACTGGTCAATGGCGGCAGGACGATAGACGTCACCGGCTACCAACAAAGGCGATTTTCCTCTCTTTGTTTTTAGAAAACGAGCCAGCTTGGCAGAAAAGGTGGTTTTACCGGAACCTTGTAAACCTGCTATCAGGATAATGGAGGGATTCCCTTTAAGGTCCAGTCCGGATTCGCTTCCGCCCATTAATTGCACCAGCTCATCTTTGACGATTTTCACCATCAATTGTCCCGGAGAAACCGAAGTAAGCACTTTTTCACCCAGCGCCTTTTCCTTGATGGTATCCGTGAATTCCTTGGCTATTTTATAGTTGACGTCTGCATCCACCAGCGCACGGCGAATTTCCTTTACGGTAGTGGCAATATTGAGCTCCGTAATCTTAGCGTGTCCACGAAGCTGTTTAAACGCAGAATCAAGCCGGTCTGATAAAGAGTCGAACATAAGGAAACAATTTTATATCATTATTCTTTTGATAATCGTTTTTGTGATTGATCCCAAAAGGGTGCAAAGTTACCTTAACCGTGATGAAATTCCAATGATTATCCGTTTAAGTACAGGAACATCTTTTGAATAATGAACATTGAACCTGCCTATGCCTAAAGGGCAGGCAGGTATTGAAGTAGGGGCAGTACTTCTAAAATCGGAAATCGGTGTTGGATATTCGATATTGGGCCAAACGAGAGCTATCATATAGGTTCCTGCATTATAGCGGATAATCATTGAAATTCCAATTCGGTCCCAACCTATAAACCTTTAACTTTCTGAGTGGTTATTTTGATATATGCACCACCATGAAAAAAACAACTTCCAAAACCCGTGCTTCACGAAAAGCTTCTCCAAAGAAGAAAACTGCAAAAAAGAGAACAGTAAAAGCAGCTAAAAAAGGGGCCGTGAAAGCCGGCAAAAAAGGGATCAAGAAAGCGGCGTCAAATGCCAGCCCCATTCAGCATGTAGTAATTATTTTTAAAGAGAATCACGGGTTTGACAATTATTTCGGAAGTTTTCCGGGAGCTAACGGTGATCCTAATATGCCGCATCTGCCCGATCCTCCGGCGAATGATCCGAATCACACCCATGAAGCCTGGCTTAAGAGAGCTACCAATGCCGTCAAAGGTGAATATCTTGAATCAGATATCCCAAACTATTATGCACTGGCGCGTCAATTTACACTTTGTGATAATTATTGTACGGATGTGGCAGGCCCCTCCACTCCCAATCATCTGATGCTGGTAGCAGCAGATTCTCCCATCATAGATAATCCACACAAGAAAGATCCGGCCTCCATGCAGCCGCCTTATAATATTCCTTCTTTACCTGCTAATTTGCAAAAAGCAGGAGTTACATGGAAAAATTATGGCGGATTTGTCTTTGATGACATTACTGCTTTAATGGGAAATCCTGCTAACGTGAGTGCCGGAAAGTTTGCGATTGATGCCGCCGCAGGCAATATACCGCAGGTATCGTGGGTTTTTGGCGCCAAAAATATGAGCGAGCATCCTACTGAAAACGTGGCAGACGGAGATAATTGGTCGGCATTGCAGATAAAAGCAATTATCCAGGGTGGATTATGGGCAAACACCGTTATTTTTATTACCTGGGATTGCTGGGGAGGTTGGTATGATCATGTCAATCCGCCAGAAGTAGAGAAATGGACAGATGGAACATCATTCAGATATGGTGGGAGGGTAGGTTGTATCGTGGTAAGTCCATACACCAAAAGCGGGTATATTTCTCATGCGCTTCGCTCTCAGATCAGCATGATAAAATTTATTGAAACATTGTTTGGATTGAATCCCATTAATCAACGGGATAAAGCGGCCGACGATTTCTCAGATTGTTTTGATTTCACACAAAAGCCTTTATCGCCACCCACATTTCCATAACGGGCATCTTTCAAAACTTTATTTTTAGCTTTATTTGGCCGCGAATAGCACGGATTTGCCAGCCGGTTGGTTTTCATGAATCTATAGGTGGTTTTTAGAGGTCGTATGTATGAATGCTAAGGTCCGGTGAGTTCCTCGCTTTCTTCTTTGATGGTGGGCAAGCCTTTATATTTCCATTTAAAATAAAAATAGAAAGGAATTCCAATAGCTACAAGGCCTATTCCTGTAATGGAAAGCTTTGGTTTTGTAATAAGCGTATTGATGGATAAAAAAATGACAAAGATGATAAATATTAGCGGCGCCCAGGGATAGCCGGGTATCTTTTCTTTAATTGTTTTTTTAGTTTTCATTTTAATCAGGGCGAAGGCAAGCAATGCATAAAAAATAAAGCTGACGAACACGCTCATATCGGTCAGCATATCAAAAGTGCCGGAAAATACCAGTACGATGCTCCATGCCATAGAAACGATCAGGGAGATGTAAGGCGTACGGAAAACAGGATGCACTTTTGCCACTCTGCGAAAAAACATATTTTCCTGTGCCATGCGGTAATACAAACGTGCATAAAAGATGATAATTACATTCAGTGTGCCAAATGAACTTAGCATAATAAGCAGGGAAATAAGCAGATGGCCGGTCTTTCCCATCAGCTTTCCTGCAATATAAGAGCCGGCAATCTGATTTTCACCTAAGGCGCCTAACTGCTTTACTGATGCCCCCTGCATATAAGCATAATTGATCAGCATATAGAGTACAATGACCATACATACTCCTGAAATAATGGCTATAGGTAAATTCCGTTTCGGCCTTTTAATCTCTCCAGTAATATACGTCACATTCGTAAATCCGTCATAAGCCCAAAAAGCGCTTAAGGCCGCTGCAAAGAAAGCGCTGAAAAATCCTGCTTCCCCTATTTTATAGTGCTGTATTGAAACCTGTGAAACATCATTGCCTGAGGCAGAGGCCACAAGCCCGGCCACTATTAAAAGAATAATGCCCAGTATTTTTAGTGCAGTGACAATATTATTCAACCCGGCCCCTTTTTTAATCCCCCGGTAATTATACCAGGTGAGGAGAATGATGGTGGCAATGGCTACGAATTTAATACCTGAGTTTGCAAAAGGGAAAATAAAATCTGCTATGGAAATATTTGCCAGGTGATGTAACGGATCAGGGATTGGAATAATGGCGTTCACAGATTGAGCAAAAATGAAAGCAATAGCTGCGATGGATCCGGATAAAGAAATGCTGAAGCCGGTCCAACCGAGAATAAATCCTGCGAATCTGCCGAAGCTCAGCCGCATGTATTCATATAAACCACCCGATGCGGTAGTCATTTTTGCCAGGCCGGCCATAGTGAAAGCCCCTAATAAAGTAATAATGCCTGCTGCAAGCCAGGCAGTAAGTATCTGGCCCTCGCTCATTCCCGTGGCAGCCATCGGAACGATCTTTTTAAACACTCCGGTGCCAATGATATTGCCTGCCACCAACAAAATAGCAGTAGTTAATCCCAGTACTCTCCTGAGAGAAACATTGTTTTTTTCCCGGATGTCCGCTGCATGGCTCATAAAGGCAACAAAGAAAAGGATAAATCATGAGTTGCTATAGCCGTATTTTCGCTTAAAAATAACGTGATAGTTGATTCCTATACCTGTAAAGTTATGTTCATTACTTCTTTCAAAACTGATAATCCTTTCCTGAGCACCTCATTTTCCTGCCTAAGCTGACCGGAATCTAATATGTAAATTTCCTTATGGCGGTTGTTCATTTTCAGTTGTGACAGGATGCCTTGAACGTAAGCCAGCATAGAACTAATTGCACTTATTGTTTCTAAATCTTCCGGATAGAGTGTACATTGATTATCTTCATTAGTTATTCGTTCCATACAATCATTTTTTTTGGGTTAATATTCGTCTTCGGCGAGGGGAAACGCCGCCTGTTAAAAAGTCATCCAGAAGGAATAATTACCATTTTAAGGACATCTCTAAAAACCTTATTTTTTGATATTTTTTTACCACAAAGCCCACAAAGAATGCACAAAGGGCACAAAGCAAAGGCAGTTTTTAGAGATGCCCTTAAGAAAGAAGTATCTGAAATTATTCCCGCACTCAAGCAACTTATTATTCCATCAGGTAGTTTTGAGCATAAATCTTTTCCAGGAAATGTATTCTTTTGAGTATTTTTCGTATTTCACTTTTCAGCCTGAATCTGATCCAAATCAGTGAAATAAGTTTAATGGCAATGCCTGACAGCAAACCTATCAGTAAAATGAATGGAAGCATGCTAAAAAACCTGTTGCCTCCATATCGGGGAACATTGAGCATGATACCGGATAAGACGGCCATCACAATGCAACTGCCCTTCATGCCGGCATCCCATCCTTTTTCATTTTTTAAGCGGTTGATCCTGCTTTCATAAGTAACAGAATCTCCGGGATTAAGTTCGGGGATATGAAGGGTGACCGGATCCCCGGAAAATAGTTTTTGGCTTTCCATCAAACTTCGTAAGTCTGATATACTTTTTAAAAAAATCATAACATAGAATTTTGGGGTTATAGAAATATTTAACAATAAACAATGAGGACAAATTTAGTGGCGTCGCTTTTCTGAATCAAGCGTATGAATACCTTATTTAGGAAAAAGCGTAGTTGTACGCAAAGTATTAGCTGAAAGTCCTGTTACTCATATTGCATACAACGGCCGTTTAGAGGCTGCCCATCACTTCAATTGCTTTCTCTACATTATTCTTTTTCATAACTATTTTTTTAATTGCCGGAAAATAAGGAATTAGCATTAGGGTATCTCTAAAAACCTTATTTTTTGATATTTTTTTACCACAAAGCCCACAAAGAATGTACAAAAGGCACAAAGCAAAGGTAGTTTTTAGCGTTGCCCATTATAATGATCAAGCAAGCGATTTTGAACAAGGAATAATGAAACATTAGTATCGTTTACAAGCAAATCTTAACAGGCTTCAAAATTCCTTGTTTCTTACAAATCTCTTTGCTAATCCTGCATAACAGGTGCGGGCGGGCAGCAGCGGTATTCCTGTGATTTTTCCAACAGCTCTATCTGTTTACGAAGCAGGTCGTTTTCTAATTGCATCCTTTCTTTTGCCAGTGGTTCGCAAATATCGCAGTCGTCCATGCAGCCTTTTACGATGATCCCTCCTGTGGGAAGAGAAAACTCCGATTCGAAAGAAATATCCTTCTGAACGGCAGGAGAAATTTTATTATTGGCATCTAACATGCCGACGGCTTGTAAGGCAGCATTCACCTGATCTAAAGCTAACTTTCGTAAATCAATGGCAATAGGTAAGGCGGATATTGTGGTAGCAGGATTAACGGCTATATTTTGCAGAAGCGCGGGATTGATAAATGCCATATTCATCCTTAGTCCGGCAGCAGACTGTGTATCTGATCCTGAAGTAGCTCTGAGCAAATCACTATCCACCACTACTTTCTTATTAATGGCGGTTACATCTTGTGGCACGAACGAAACAGCCGTTTTTGATATAACAGGCGTAAATGGCCTGCGAACCGGCGCAACCGGATCTTTCACCCTCCGTTCTATATCCACCAGCTTGTAGGAAGTTTTTTGCTTTTTATTAAGACGGTAAAAAAGGAAAGTAATGGCGTGGCATTTATTCGGGTTTGAAAATTCACGGGAGGATGCTTCAAATTGGTCCTCGGATTCACCTTCAATGTGCGTTCTTGAAGATACTTCGCCTACAGAAACAGAATGTGCTTTGTGTGTTTCGCCTACTGCCTGTGAAGCCGAAGCTTCGGCATGCGACTTCTGTTCGTGAAGATAATCGAGAGAAGAGGATGCATTGTGGCTGCCGTTGGCGTTAGTACTGGCGTCTGCGGAGCCGCCAAACAACTTCAGCCCTACGCTTCCATGAGCATCACCATGAAAATTCCAGTCACTGCTGTCGCTTTCATGGACATTACCCGATTGTGAGTTGGCGCCGTCTGACATGTAATGCTGAAGGGCCGTCATATAATACTGCTCTTCTGAAATTTGCTCGCTTCTGTAACTAAGCTTAGTTTCACTGTCATAGGTGAACCGGCTCTTCCTGTCAGTAGTGGCTAACCGGACCTTTTCACCGGGTAGTAAAGTAGTGCTGTAAACAGGATCACCCAGCGTAAGTCCGAGGGTACAACGTTTGAACTGGAACTGCATAACCAATTCCACTTCCATTGGAACCTGCTGATTACGATAATTTACCGTTACTGGATAAGTCAGGATGCGTTTGAAATTAAACACATCGCAGTGATCATCTTTAATAAGGGTGGGGCAACAGGGGATTGGCGTGCCCATACCGGCGTCATTGGCCGGCTTGGTTTTGGTTTGCTCTGGCATGGGGGTAAGTTTTGTTTCCAAAAGGCTGTTTGGGGATTATTCCAGCCTTCGGAAGGTTAACAATGGAATTTAAAAAAATAAAAGAAATTGGGGAATTTGATTAAAGGCCTTTCTAAGTGACGTCATTCCAGTCTATCTCAGCGGGTGACTATCTTGTGTTCAATATATGTAATGCAAATATACTGTTAATGAAATAGGAAAAGCAAGCGTAGAAATACGCAATTTCAGAACTTCTTACCCATAATGAAAAATCAATACTTTCAGGCTATTGACTCGCAAAATGAAATCGCAGAAATCAGTAACATTTTTCTCAACGTCATCTTTTAGCTCTTTCTCATCTTTTACTTTCTTTGCCTTGCCGCAAAGAAAGTAACAAACCTTGCCTGCCGGCTAGGCAGGGAAAAGTCAAGG
>SCQV01000364.1 GCA_004299085.1 Chitinophagaceae bacterium
TTTCCTCAAGTGTCCGGATATTATCTTTTAATGCTGCCTTTGCCTGCAAAAGATCATCTTTGGTACTGAGTGATTTTGTCTCACTGACGACTTCAGCATTATCTTTTCCGATAAGGCCACGAAGCACTTCATAAAGCTTCGTTTCGTTGGTTTGAACCCAAATTTTGTAGTAGCAAAATTTCTGCGAAGCAGTGACGAAAAAATGACTTCTTTGCCATTTTTTCGTCAGGGTTAACCGCCGACGTTTCAGTCGGTGTGGCGACATTCATCGTCGCTCACCCGACAAGCCATGCTTCGTCGGCCTTTCAGGCAGATTTTGCAGCCAACTGCAAAATCTGGGTTGAATAGTGCTGTCCATTCGTATCCATTTCTTCAAAAATAGGTATGTTTTTTAATTTACCTTTGTATCCTATGGAAGAAATCTTAAAGCAAATAACATTTTATCAATCTGAAATCAATGCTTTTCAGCCTCAGAATGCACAGGAATTGGAATCATTCCGGATTCATTTTTTAGGTACGAAAGGCATAGTGAAATCTCTCTTTGGAGAAATGAAAAATGTGCGGACCGATCAAAAGAAATCTTTCGGACAGGTATTGAATGATTTTAAAAAGCTGGCAGAAGAAAAATATGAATCAGCAAAAACTTTACTTTCAGATTTAGAAGAAAATAAAAAGGAATTTATTGATTTAACTCTGCCTGCTGAGCCGCACCGTCTGGGAGCACATCATCCCGTTAGTATTGTTCGCAAGCAAATCATTCATATTTTTTCTCATCTGGGCTTTGCAGTGGCAGAAGGGCCGGAGATAGAAGATGACTGGCATAATTTCACCGCATTGAATATGCCTGCCGATCATCCTGCGCGCGATATGCAGGATACTTTTTATGTTTCCCGAAATCCTGAGTGGGTGCTTCGGACGCATACTTCTTCCGTACAAGTTCGTGTGATGGAACAGGGAAAATTGCCGATTCGTATTATCTGTCCCGGACGTGTTTTTCGCAATGAAACAATCTCTGCACGCGCTCATTGTTTTTTTCACCAGGTGGAAGGTTTATATATTGATGAAGGAGTTTCTTTTGCAGACCTGAAGCAAACGCTTTATTTTTTTGTAAAAGAAATGTTTGGCGAAAATACCGGCATTCGTTTCAGGCCTTCCTTTTTTCCTTTTACAGAACCCAGCGCTGAAATGGATACCAGTTGCTTAATTTGCGGAGGAAAAGGTTGCGCAGTTTGTAAACATACAGGTTGGGTGGAGATACTGGGATGCGGTATGGTTCATCCGAATGTACTGGAAAATTGTCATATTGATAGTCAAAAATATACCGGCTTTGCCTTCGGGATGGGAATAGAACGTATCGCCATGTTAAAGTATCAGATAAAAGATCTGCGTTTGTTTTCGGAAAATGATATCCGTTTTCTGGAACAATTCGCAGGGGCGTGAGCATTAATTACAAATCATAGATCACAGATCATAGATCATAAATCATAGATTAATTGCCATCTTCAATTCATAAAGTTTTAGTTTGCGGCGCCGGCACCATGGGTGCCGGCATTGCCCAATCAACTATTGAGGCAGGATTTGATACTTTTTTATTTGATACAGAAGTACATGCTTTAGAAAAGGCAAATACCTTTATTAATGATTCCGTTCAAAGACATGTAGAGAAAGGAAATCTGAAGGAAGAAGAAAAAAAACAAATACTCAATCGCTTAAAATTATGTGATAATTATAAAGCAATAAATGCAGATCTCATTATTGAGGCTATTGTGGAAAAGATGGAACCCAAGTTATCGTTGTTTAAGGATTTATCATCCTGTTTCCCTGAAGGAACCATCCTTGCGACTAATACTTCTTCTTTATCTGTTACAGAAATTACAAATACAGTTCAGCAGAAAAAGCGTGTTATCGGAATGCATTTTTTTAATCCTGCACCTGTGATGAAATTGGTTGAGATAGTGAAAACAACCTATAGTAGCCCCGAGACGATTGAAGCAGCAATGACCTTCGTAAAGCAATTAAATAAAACCGCTGTTATAGTAAAAGATTCTCCGGGATTTATTGTAAATCGCATTGCGCGGCAATATTATTTAGAAGCATTTCGTCTGGCGGAGGACCGGATGGCTGATTTCAAAACGATTGATCGTTTATTGGAAAATGCAGGATTCAGCATGGGCCCGTTTGCCTTAACGGATCTGATAGGTCAGGATATTAACTATACCGCTACACAGTCTTTATATCAGGCATTTTTTCAGGAAGCGCGGTTCCGTCCCTCCCCCTTGCAGGCTCATCTTGTTAAAGCGGGCCATCTCGGCAAAAAATCCGGAAGAGGTTTTTTTGAATATTGATAAAAATGTTATATTCGTTCTTCCAAATTAAATCCGTTTAACTTATTACTTAAACTTATGATTCTCGTTACGGGTGGAACCGGTTTTTTAGGGTCGCATCTTTTGGAGACACTTGTGCGTTCAGGGAAAGAAGTGCGCGCTGTTTATCGCGGGAAGATTTTGAATTATGTTGATCTGGAAATAGCCAAAGATGTTGACTGGATGCAGGGTGATATCCTGGATGTTGTTTTTATTGAGAAAGCGATGGCCGGCGTGGATCAGGTATTCCATTGTGCAGGATTGGTTTCTTATAATCCGGCTGATAATGCCAGGATGCATGCGGTTAATGTAGATGGTACCGCCAATATTGTTAATGCCTGTATTGCCAATAACGCCTGTAAATTGGTTTATGTAAGTTCAGTGGCGGCCATTGGAAGGAATGCTTCCGGTGAAATGAAAAATGAAAGTTGTCAGTGGGAAGAAGGTCATCATAATACAGCTTACGGCGTCACCAAGCATGAAGCAGAAATGGAAGTATGGCGGGGCATTGGGGAAGGATTAAAGGCTGTAATTGTAAACCCGTCTCTTTTGCTCGGACATTCGCGTGGATGGGAAGATGAATCAGCGCGGCTTATCAAAAATGTTTACGAAGGATTTCCATGGTACACTAAAGGTGAAACCGGTTTTGTCAATGTGAAAGATGTGGCTAAAGCGATGGTGGAATTAATGGAAAGGAATATCAGGTCAGAACGTTTTATACTCAATGGTGAGAACTGGTCATACAGACGCCTGTTTGAAACTATTAATCATTATTTTGGAAAAGATACCAAACTGAAATATGCAGCTCCCTGGATGGGATCAGCGATTATTCATATTGAAAAGTTACGAAGCAAAAGAAAAAACAGGAAGCCCTGGATAACGCGCGATTTAGCGAAAGTAGCCAATTTTAAAGTTTATTACGATAATAGTAAAATAAAGCAATTTCTTCCAGGGTTTGAATTTACTTCCATTGATAAAACCATTGAAGAAACCTGTAGCGCCTACTTGAAATTTATCTCAGAGAAGGAAGGAAAAGAAAAAAGTAAGGTTTCTTTATCTCATTAAAATAGAAGCAATGGCTCCGGCAATAACGAATTTTACAGAAGGGTCCAATTGCTTTTCCATCCATACTTTGTTTTTTCCATTCACCTGCACTGCTGCAACGGGGACTCCCTGCAATTGAAATTCGTAACACATATTCTCGTAAGAATCAGGAGAACCAAAACGATTATGAGCGTGAACAGTGATGATCTGATTGGAAGTTTGTAATACACCGGTTTGTGCATCTTGCTTTAATCCATCATAGGTAGGATTCTTCAGAATGAGTTCCCAGTTTTGCAATGTATTTGCGGATCCGGCCCTTATCCATGAATAATATACGGACGCACCGTCATTCATGTCATTGATGAAATCAGGAAGATTGTTGACTGAAAGATCCTTCTTTTGCGTATAGACTGCCTGCACTGAAGTAATGTTTCCGCTGTTATCATTCAGGGAGAAATTAAAAGGATTACTCTGATCCCGGAAATTAATAATATGCTTATCAACTCCTTTCTCCTTTTTTCCTGTACTATAATTACCAAAAGAAACAGTCATTGATGAAAACAATCCTTTTTTAACTTTTGCCTTCGCTTCATTATGACGGTTATAAAGATTATCCTGGTTTATTTTCCTCATTGTACTGCATGAGTATGCCGCAAATAGTGAGAACAATGCGCCGAAAACGATTAATTTTTTCATCTGTTACGATTGAATAATAATGTAAATATAAAAGGAGATGCAATTTTCATTCCGTCCCGGATAAATTCATCGCTTCATCACTTTCTCCCAAAGCTCGGGGATGCGTTTTACCCAGACTAATTCTCTTCTTTTTAATCCCGCTTCTTCTGCTGGATATCCAAAATATGTTTTTCCTCCTTTTAAAGAACTAGGCACGCCGCTCTGCGCAAGCACAATAGCATCTTTTCCGATAACCAGATCTTTAGAAATACCTACCTGCCCCCATAATGTTACGTTATCTTCAATAATAGCTACACCGGCGATGCCGACCTGCGCAGCAAATAGGCAATTTTTTCCGATAACGGCATCATGCCCGATGTGCACCATATTATCCAGCTTGCTTCCTTTGCCTATGATAGTGTCACCGCTTACGCCTTTATCAATAGTACAACCGGCGCCTATCTCCACCCAATCTTCTATCACTACCCTGCCGCAACTCTCTAATTTATCATACATCACTTCGCGTTCGATTCTTTTTTTAAAATAAAAAGCATCGGCACCTATAACGGTTCCCGCATGAATGATCACATGATTTCCAATAACGGCATGATCGTAAATGGTTACATTAGGGTGAATAATACAATGTTCTCCGATAGTGACGTCCTTTCCTATAAAGACATTGGGTTGTATAATGGTGTCTTTGCCAATCTCTGCAGTATCCGGTATCATTTTATTGGCCGGCGAGAAAGGCCGAAAATGTTTTACAAGCTTTACATAAGCACTGAACGGATCAGAAGTGATTAGTATGGCTTTGCCATCAGGAACGGCCACTTTCTTATTAATGATAATAATGCTTGCGTTGGAATGAAGGCAACGATCATAATATTTCTCGGCATCCACAAAGGAAATATCGCCCGGCCGAACGTTGTGTATTTCATTGATCCCGGTGGCTGATAAGGTATCATTACCTGAAAGTTTAGCCTGTGTAAATCCGGCAATCCAGGTTACCGGAACAGGAGAATTAAGCTTCATAAAAGAATTATTTATTGAAATAATAAAAACAAAAGTAAAGTAAAAAAGGCGTGGTTATCCACAATGCAAATTAAAATGTGAATAAAAATATATTATTTTTTTTCGTTTGTTTAAAAATTCTTTTTAATATTGTGTGAGGAAATCGTTTCCTAATTCTTACTAACCCATTAATGTGACAGGAAAGCTCGGTAAAATGCTACCGGGCTTTTTTTATAAAGTGTACGAAAACGCTTGCCCATAGCGGATTCTCAAGAGGCAGAAATAATAGTTCGTGTTTTTATTATCATGATTGTAGCAGATTAAAAAGAGAATTCTTAGGTTTGTATCATCAATTAAAAAATAGCTTATGCTTCGTTCAATGACCGGTTTTGGTAAAGCCGAAATGACTAAAGGAGAAATAACAGCTTCCGTAGAAATCAAATCTTTAAATGGAAAGCAACTGGATATTAACCTTAGGATTCCGGCTATGCTGAAGCCTTACGAATTTGATATCCGTAACGAACTGCAGCGATGTTTAATCCGCGGTTCGTTAGAAGTGTCAATAAACATCCGGCAAAACGGTTCTTCGCGGCCTATGGTAATAAATACTGATCTGGCTAAAAAATATTATGAAAGCATTTTTTTGCTTGCAAAGGAATTGGACTTGCCTCAAAATGATGTGTTGAGTGCTTTGCTAAAATTACCTGAAGTAGTGGTGCCTTCGACGGAAGAGATGTCTGAAGAGGAATGGCTTCATGTAAAAGAAACCCTGAAGAGGTGTATTGAAGATTTAGACAAGCATCGTCTGGATGAAGGTGCTGTATTAGAAAAGGATTTATTGTTACGCATCCATCATATAGAAGCCGGGCAGGAAGAGATACAGGCTGAAGATCCGTTAAGACGAGAAAAGATAAGGCAAAGGCTGGAATCTTCTCTGGAAGAATGGATTGGCAAAGAAAACATTGATAAGAACAGGTTGGAGCAGGAGTTGATTTTTTATATTGAAAAATTAGATATTTCTGAAGAGCAGGTCCGACTCAGAAACCATTGCCGCTATTTTAAAGAGGTATTAAAAGATGAAGAACAGGCATCGGGCAAGAAATTAAATTTTATCTTGCAGGAAATAGGACGGGAAATCAATACAACCGGCGCTAAAGCGAATGATGTGGTTATACAACAATGCGTTGTCAGAATGAAAGATGAACTGGAAAAAGCCAAAGAACAAATCATGAACGTACTGTGAATACATTACATTTACATATTGGTAAAAAGATGGCCTCCCCTCACTCCTCCTCCAAGGGAGTCCTTTCGGACAGAGGAGAGGCTATAAATACATTACATCTGTATATTGGCAAAAAGGTAAAAAGGATTAAAATACAAGTTTATGCTGCTCTCGTGTTACTATTGACTGTTCCGTATGGCTGTCATAAAACGGATAGATTAAATACTTTTGAAAAGCACGTAGCTATTCCGGGCTATCTGTGGAATTATGCTTTTCATCCTTCCTTTGATGTGGGTATCACGGATACTTCAGCACGCTATAATATTTATGTGACTATCCGGCATACCAATGATTATCCGTTTAGTAATCTCTGGGTGCTGATAACTTCTGATTATTCGGGAGAAAAACCCATCACTCAAAGGGTGGAATTACCTTTGGCAGACCGGGAAGGACGTTGGCTTGGAAGTGGTATTGATAACATCTATGATCAGCGTATTTCTATTCAGCAAAATGCACGTTTTAATAAAACAGGACTCTATCATTTTTCTTTTGAACAGAATATGCGCGTTGACGACCTGCCACACGTCATGAGCGTCGGATTGCGCATTGAAAAAATAGCTCCATAGTCATGCTGAAAAGCGTCTTATCCCGGCCTGACAATACGAAGATGATCACGTTCTTCTATTTTGCACTCGTCATTTATGCAATAGCAGCCTTAGTGTGGTGGGGCTTGCTTCTATATCAGCAGAATAACCAGGTTATGCAGTTGCAACAGCAAACGCTGGAACTGAAGCAGAAAAATGAAATGCCTTTTTCAACCTATTTACAGGAAGAAAGCCGTATTTCCAAAGAAAAAAAATTACGGAACCTGCAATATATCGGTGAAGGGGGTACCTTTCTGGTAATTATTTTATTGGGAGCCGTTTTTGTTTTTAATGCCATGCGCCGGCAAATTCGATTCGGGAGACAACAACAAAACTTTATGACTGCAGTTACTCATGAGTTGAGGTCGCCCATAGCCATTATACAATTAAATCTGGAAACGCTTCAAAAGCATGTTTTGGATGAAGAACAAAGAAAGAAATTGTATGAAAATAATCTGAGTGAGATCAATCGCCTGAATCAACTTTGTAACAATATGCTGCTGGCTTCCCAGTTTGACAACCGACAGTAC
Source organism: Chitinophagaceae bacterium (assembly GCA_004299085.1). Taxonomy (GTDB): domain Bacteria; phylum Bacteroidota; class Bacteroidia; order Chitinophagales; family Chitinophagaceae; genus FW021-bin31. The sequence continues at coordinate 7,490 of SCQV01000364.1, forward strand.
CATTTGGTAATGGAAAAAATTGATCTTTCGGAATTACTGAAAGAGATAGTCAAAGAATCTATTGTCAGGATGCATCAGCACATTATAAAGTCTGATATTCCGGATGAGGTAATGGTGACTGGTGATAAATTCATGCTGCAGATTGCTGTGAATAACCTGCTGGTGAATGCTGCCAAATATGCTCCGAAGCAAAGTACGATTCATATCAGACTTTTGCCGTTAGCTCATATCGCTAAGATTCGTATTGCGGATGAAGGCGAAGGAATTCCTGTGGATGAACGCGAAAGAATATTTTCCCGTTTCTATAGAATCGGGAATGAAAATACCCGGAAAGCAAAGGGCACCGGATTGGGGTTATTTCTGACTAAAAAGATTATAGAGCAACACAAAGGAAGTATATCCGTATTAGATAATACTCCAAAAGGCAGTATATTTGAGATAACATTACCCTGTGTTCCGGCATAGCAGTGGGAGGCTAAATTAATACTTGAATTCTTTCAGAATGAAAAATAACCATTCAAAGCCCTCTATTTTATTGGTAGAAGATGAAGAAAACCTGCAGGAAGCTTTAAAGCTGAATTTAGAGCTGGAAGGATATG
>SCQV01000365.1 GCA_004299085.1 Chitinophagaceae bacterium
CTTTTTTATATAGAAATATTGAATTAAGTACTTAGTTCTCGTTATGCAGGAAGATCAGGGCTTTGCTTGAACGACCTTAGAAAAATGACGTTAAGAAATTTGCGGAACGGAGCGTTAAACGGAAAATAAGATTGGATTTAGGCTAATGCTGGGTATCCCAAAAGCCCATTATGGGGCAAAAGTTAATCGGAGCATTATTTTCCGTAGCGGAATGGAGCAAATTTTAGTCATTTTTCGTCAGTCTTGAATTTTCTTTGCTTCTTTCTTTGTTTTAAGACAAAGAAAGAAGACCCTAAAACCTGGGTAACGTGCTTTAAATACCTAATTCTATAGGAATAAAATGTATCATACAAGTAATTTTTATAAACCAATGGTAATTCAATGCCGTTTAGTTAAGAAAATAAATCGTCTTGGCCATAGTTCGACAAGCTCACTATGACTACTCGATCGTCACCCTGAGCTTGTCGAGGGGTGGCGAAGAAACCTTAACTAAACGACATTGAATAGTAATTATACAAAAATGAAGCAACTATTTTCCCGGTATTTTTTATGCTTATTCTTTTGCAGTTTTGCTGTTACCGCCTTTGCGCAACAGCATGTTTATACACCGGATAACGGAAACGGAACCTACACCAATCCTTTGATGTGGGGCGACTGGCCGGACCCGGACATTATACGTGTCGGCGATGACTTTTATTTTATCTCTACCAGTATGCACTATGTGCCGGGCTGCCCTATTGCACATTCCAAAGATCTTGTCAATTGGACTATGGCAGGCTATGCAATCAACCGGTATGACGAAGATCCTCGTTATGATATGGAAGGCGGTACGATGTATTGTCGTGGCTCGTGGGCAAACACCATTCGTTATCACAATGGAAAATTTTATGTTGGGTTTTGTACGCCTAATTGGGGTAAAGAAAAAGGACATTTTTCTATGTGCGTTGCAAACAACATTAAAGGGCCGTGGAAAAGAACTATTTTCCCTCAATATCTGTACGATCCCGGATTATTTTTCGATGACGATGGGAAAGTGTATGTAGTGCATGGGCAGGGTTCATTGTATATTACGGAACTCAATAGTGATGCGCTTTCTGTGAAAGGTAAACCAAAATTGATTTGGGATAAAAGTATTCCTGTGCCTGAAGGATCTTCTGCACCTAAAGGAGGTTATGGCATGGAAGGCTCACACATGTATAAGATTAATGGTTATTACTACATCACTTGTCCTGCCGGTGGTACGGAAGGGTGGCAAATGTGTTTACGCAGTAAAAATATTGACGGTCCTTATGAAAGTAAGATCATTGTACAGGATGAATCTTCTTATCCGCCTAATGGTTTGCATCAGGGCGGAATGGTGCAGTTAAAAGATGGAAGCTGGTGGTTCATTATTATGCAGGATCGCGGACCGATTGGACGTGTGCCAAACTTAGTTCCTGTGGTGTGGAAAGATGGCTGGCCAATGCTGGGTGAAAACGGCGATGGCAAGGGCGTTGTAACTTATACCAAACCCAATGTTGGTAAAATATATCCTATTCAGGTTCCCGCAACTTCTGATGAATTTAATAAGGCAACATTAGGCTTGCAATGGCAATGGAATCACAATCCTGATAACAGCCGGTGGTCATTGACAGAACGCCCCGGTTATCTTCGCTTGCATGGCGATTATGCGCCCGATTTGTACCATGCTCGCAACTCGTTGACGCAACGGGTGCAAGGCTCTGCCTCTTCCGCTACTACGGAAATGGAATTAAAAGGAATGAAAGATGGCGATATCGCCGGATTGGCAGTGTTTCAAAAACCTTATGTGTGCATTGCCGTTAAGCAATACGGCACGACGCGATATGTTGTGATGCTGAACGATGGTAATGTAATAGATAGTTTCAAAACAAAGAATAATAAAATCTGGTTCAAAGCTATTGCGACTGACCAGGACTTTATTGCCCCATTTTTTTATAGCCAGGATGGCAAACAATTCACGCCGTTTGGCAACCGGTTGAAAATGGGTTTAGGCTTCCCGTGGACAGCCAACAGGTTTATGCTGTCTTGCTTTAATGACCTAAGCAGAGCAAAAGCAGGATACGCTGATTTTAACTGGTTCCATTTTTCCGGTCATGATTTAAAACAAAAAAATACCTCAGCGATTAATAATTGAGTAAAAAATATTTTTCCATGCTTAAAAAATAT
>SCQV01000366.1 GCA_004299085.1 Chitinophagaceae bacterium
TTTTAATATCCTCTTCAATAATATCCTCAATAAAATTCAGCGATTTTTCTTCACTCATGAATGAAACTGTTTAGTGGACAAAGGTAAGGAAACGGAGGGGGATAATGTGGGAATGACAGTGCTGAAAGTGGGGGAATGCAATTTTCTGTTTATCCATTCACGAAAAAAGGGCAAAAGCAGTGTGAATCATGCTATTGTCCGCATTAAAAAGGCCGGAAATGTTCTCAGCCTTTTCGCTTCCCCTGTTGGACTTGAACCCGCGACCCTCTGCTTGTAAGAAATGTCTCATAGTTTTTAGCAAGTTTTTAAATCATTATTGTCTGAGTAAAATCATACAATTATAACTCCTACCCATTTACAGGTAAAGATTTTAGGTTAAAAGCGCATTGGTTCACAATCAAGGGAGTTCCCCTCGGCCATTTATGGGTTAAAACCCAATGAACTGCCTCCAGTTCCCAATGAGCGTCTCCATGCCTTATACGTATCCTTTATAAATCCCATAAGCGAGCGATACGTAACTCATTAAATGCAGCCCGATAACGGTAATCATATTAGCAAATGATCTTTTTGTTTTAGCCTTCTTTCTAATCACCACCATCAGAAAGATGGAAACGATATCCACGGTCGTTTCGACTTTTTTTTCTGCCGCCATCACTTTTACTAACTTGCTCTATTGGCAATAAGTCCCCGGATAATAGTTCCTTTTTTTCCTCTGCGTACTGTGTGTTTGTGTATGGAGTATTTTTCAGCAATTTCATCCACCCCATCATATCCAAGCTTCATGGATTCCAAACCTGCATATAATCTTTTACTTTTCTCTGACAAACTATTAAAAAACAGTAGGGAGCACTTGTCAATGTTGATGTTAAAATCTGATTTTTTCATACAACAAGATAGCTCGTTAATTCAAACTGTTATAAGTTATTCTTATCTCATCACTTAATATAAAATGAAGTTGTGCAACTGCAAGGAACGGCCCTCCTTTTGGGAATGATTTACTAAATATCCTCTTTCAGAAATTTTTTTGCATATTCCTTAGCGGTCAGGCCAGTTATAGATTTGAACTCCCTATTGAAATGAGAAATATTGTTATATCCTGTATTGTAGCATATTTCTGTGATGGTCATGTGGCTGTTGACCAATAATTTACAGGCATTAAGAATCCTGATCTCATTTAGGAATTGAGAAAACGTCTTATGGGTTTTGGCCTTAAAGTAGCGGCAAAAGGATGTTTCGGTGAGATTAGAAAGTGCAGCAACCTTTTCTGTATTCACATCCTCAGAATAATGTTTCATGACAAAATCCATGACTACATTGATTCGTTCCGCATCCGCAAGGTTAACAGAATTAATATAACCTGGACTTGAAAGCAGATCGTACTCTTCAGTATTTGCAATAGCGTCAAGAGTCTTTAAAAATAAGACCAGTCTGTTGAAGCCAGAAGAGAGAGCCACTTCTTTTACAAGGGTTGATATTCTTTTATGATCTTCGCCGGGTCTCATGAAAACTCCCTGTTGACCATGATGAAAGAGTCTTTTAATGTGCGTTAGCTCTGGAAGGTCAAAAAAGCCCTCTTTAAATGCGTTTTCACGGAAGTGGATAACATACACATCTACAAAAAGTTCCTTATTCCCCTGGTAGAAATCCTGATCATTTCTCCACACATGGGGGAGATTGGAGCTTATAAACATTAAATCACCATTAGAAAAGTTCCCGATATGGTTTCCCATGAAACGGATGCCATAGCTTTTTTCAACAAAAATAATTTCATGTTCGGGATGATAGTGCCAGGGATAATCCATATAAGGGGTTATCTCTCTTTTGACGGTAATCGAGGAAGAATATATCAAAGGAACCTTCTCGAGTTTCGGTAACATCATGTTACTATCTATTTATGATACTAAGTTACTTTATTTGTCATTAAGTTGAGGGAATATCTTTCTTTATTGCAAATATAGTGTCCTAAATCGAAAATATAGTGGCTCTATTGCTTTTTTTCATCCTGTAGCTTTGTAGCTCAGAAGTATGAATCGTTTTATGCAGGACATGGAAACAAAGAGAGTCAGTAGGCTTTATATTTTTAAGGTGACGCTGGTGGCATCTGTTGGTGGCTTTTTGTTTGGATATGATTTGGTGGTGATTGCAGGCGCTCTCCCTTTCCTGGTAGGATATTTTCATCTTTCAACGACTATGCAGGGCTTTGCAGTAAGCAGTGCTATTCTGGGGGCTATTGTAGGCCCGTTATTTGGTCTTTGGTTTTCTGAAAAGCTTGGAAGACGTAAAACAATGATGATAGCGGCCATTTGCTTTATGGTTTCAGCCATTGGAAGTGCCTTGGCGCTGACTATATGGGATTTTGCTTTCTGGCGTTTCATTGGCGGGGTGGGTATCGGTCTGGCAATGATGTCATCACCCATTTATATAGCTGAATTATCTCCGCCTCAGATACGTGGCCGGCTCGTCAACGTAAACCAATTATCCAACGTCATAGGGATTAACCTTGCTGTTATTGCCGGGTATTTGCTTTCATCTGACGGTTGGGGTTGGCGATGGATGTTCGGTTCGGAGGCGCTCCCGGTTATCTTTTTGATTATCGGCCTGTTATTTATTCCCGAAAGCCCAAGATGGTTAGCTGCTCAAAATCGTATACAGGAGTCATTAAAAGTACTGACGAGAGTAAATGGAAGTGATAGGGCCAAGGATGAATTAAGAGAAATTCGGGAAGAGTTGCAAAAAGACAAAGATGGGGGGAATTTTAAGGAGTTGCTACAACCGGGAGTAAAAGTAGCTTTCTTTATAGCAATGGTGTTGATGATACTTTCTCAGATTAATGGGATAAATATGATGTTATTATATGCACCAACTATATTGTCTGACGCTGGAATTGATATGGGTACAAATTCGATCCTAAGTTCTATTCCGGTATATTTATTTATTTTTATTTGCACGATCGTAGCTTTTGGACTTATAAAACGTTTCAGCCGCAGGGGGTTATTAATTAGCAGTGTTTTATTTATGGCCGTGGGAAATGCGATCATGGCTATTAACTTGCAACAGCACTGGCCTGCACTATTTACGCTAATACCCATGTTGATTGGCACGGGAGCATTTACACTGGGTTTCGCTCCCTTAAGTTGGATAATTGTATCAGAGATATTACCTAATCGTATTAGAGGTAAGGGATTGGCTGTAGTATGTGCTGTTCTCTACTTCTCATCCTTCATTACTGCCCAGGCATTTCCCATGATGACCCATTGGTTTGAGATCCGATTTGGTAGTTCGTCGGGCGTTTATTGGATATTCTGTGGTATATGTATGCTTTGTACCTTTTTTTCATGGAAAATGGTACCGGAAACTAAGGGCATGAGCCTTGAAAAAATTAGTGAGTTCTGGCAGACGGCGGGCAGTTTAAAACCAATGAGAAAAAGGAATAAAAAAATCATACAAAAAGATATTTACGATTAATGATGTTTTAATAGAAAATTAAAAGGGATATACATGAACTTGAAAGCAGGATTCGTAGGCTTTGGAGAAATTAATTCTCCAAAGCAATTAATAGAAAATAAATGCCGGTCAGCTTTGGACGGAGTAAAATCCTTAGGGATTGAAATGGTGACAACGGATGTAGTTACGGATGACGCCAGAGGAGAGGATGTAATACGGGCTATAAGAGATTTGAGGAAAAGTACTTTTGACGTATTGATCGTATGCCTTGCCGGATGGATACCGTCCCATGCCGTTATTGCAATAACAAGTGAGTTTAAGTACAAGCCGATGATCTTGTGGGGGCTTTGCGGAGATAGGGAGAATGGCCGTATAGTGACTGCCGCTGCTCAGGCGGGAACTACCGCATTACGCAAAGTATTCGATGACTTGGGGTACCGATTTGTGTATATCTATAATATTATTGGTAAGCCGTTGCCGTTAGACCGGATTAGAAGTTTTGTATTAGGAGCAACTGCCTTAAAATCTCTTGAGCAGGCCAAAGTAGGTATGATGGGCTTCAGAGATATGAAGCTATATAATACCCTTTATGAGGGGCTGTCATTAAAAGCATTTCTAGGGGTTGAGGTAGAGTTTTTTGAAATGTTGGAGATGGTCCAGTTAAGTGAAAAAATAGAGGACAGACAAGTACAGGAAATATTACTAAAAATAAAAAGAGAGTGGGAATTTATTAAACCTGTAGATGATGCATTTCTCATAAAAGGAATTACTTATTATCTGGCTATAAAAAAAATTGCAGAAGAAAATCATTTTGATGCTATATCGTTGAAAGACGTGGATGGAATGAAAAAGATTCTACATTTCCCTCCAGCCTTGATCTTTATGCTGCTATCCGATGAGATAAAAGTATGCACTATCCCTGAGAATGACGTGATGGGGGCAGTGACACAACTGATTGTTAAACATATTACCGGGCAGTGTGGAGCTTATTTTGAGTTTTACGAATTTTTTGAACGGAGCCTCTTGGTCGGAGTACCCGATTATGTACCATCTGAAGTGGTTGATGGGAAAGTAACTGTGACAAGCGCAGCTTTCGGAGGCGTTAGTGGGGGCTTGTTAAATATATCTACAGTGAGAACAGGGAAATTAACAATGGTCCGCTTATCAAATACCGGAGATCAATATACAATGCATATATGCACGGGCGATGGAAGGCTACGATCATGGGAGGAGGCAGGATGGGATCAGCCTGCTCCGCAACTACCAAGCCTTGAAATATTTCTTGATTCCTCCATTGACGAGTTCTCTCAAAAAGTTTCCGGCCAGCATTATATCATTGCTTATGGGGATTATACACAAGCATTGGCTGACTTCTGTTATTTAAAAAATATTAAAGTAGTATAAGAAAAGATGAAAAAGTATGATGCAGTAATCTCCGGGTATATCTGTGTGGATTTAATTCCTGATTTCAAGAAAAATAAGTCAGCAACAAGCATTTTTGAAGTCTTAAAGCCAGGTAAGTTAATAGAGATAGACGGGCTCCACGCGACGCTTGGCGGTGTGGTGGCAAATACCGGGATAGCAATGAAGAAATTTTCACAGAATGTTTTCTTAAATGGGGCCATTGGGGATGATTTTATTGGCAAAATTGCTAAAAGATGGCTGGATGATTATGCGTTGAAGGGAGACATAAAAATAATGAAGAAGGAAGGGACAGCATTTGGTCTTGTAATAGCGCCACCCGGAGTAGATCGTATTTTTCTTGAGTCTCTTGGGTGCAGTCAATTATTTGATAATAGCTGTATTGATTTTGACACTATTGCTCAGAGCCGCCTGTTTCATTTCGGATACCCCCCCTTACTGAAACAATTTTATCTTAATGAGGGCACCCAATTGATTGATATGTTTTCTGAGGTTCAGCGAGCGGGGGTGGTTACTTCCATGGATTTTAGCTTACCTGACAACGAGAGTGAATCAGGTAAGATAAACTGGCCTAAAATTTTAAAACGCGTATTGCCCCATACGGATATTTTCGTTCCCAGCCTGGAAGAAGCACTACAAATAATGATGCCTTCTGCATACACAGAAATACAGGCTACTGCCGGAGGTAATGAAATTATTGACTTTATTCCAATTGAGACCATCCGGGAAATCGGTCAACGGATCATTGATGCTGGCGTAAAAATAGCTTTGATAAAAGCAGGTCATCGTGGTGCTTTTTTATGGACGAACGATATTACAGCTATTAGTGAAAATTCAGGCTTTGATTTACATAGGGGGCATTGGAACTTTCGTGAACTCTGGTGCGATGCCTACCCTGTCGAGTATAGTAAAATAAAGAGTGCTTCAGGGGCCGGTGATACGGCCGCAGCTGCATTCCTTTCAGCAATCCTTAACGGAGAATCTCCGGAGTCTTCATTGCAGTATGCTACGATTGCGGGCAGGAACAATTTATATTGTTATAATATTCACGACGAATTACCAGGATGGCCGGAAATGACTAGCGGAATAAAAGTGGAGGTTAATCCCGTTGTTAATTTAAAACAATTGAAAAATAATAATTTACCCGGTGTGAGAAGGAACCCTGTATTTAAAAAACAGATATAAAATCTTTTTAACAGAGTATAATGAAGAATATGAATAAATTATCAAAAGACTGGTGGAAAGAACGTGCGATGACTATTCCTGACATCAAAACTGAATTGCCAGGTCCAAAATCGAAAGTCATGCATGCCAATACGGCAAGATACATGAAAGGTCTCAGCACTCAAGTGAAATTATTTCCTGTCTGTTTTGAAGAGGGCTTTGGCATTACTCTTACAGATGTTGATGGAAACCGGTATCTTGATTTCTCATCGGGAATTTATGTTACCTCTTTAGGGCATTGTCACCCTAAAGTATCAGAAGCGATAGCTTTCTGGGCAAAAAAATTGATGAATGCGCATGACTTTACCACACCGGTAAAAGAAAAACTGATGGAGAAAATGGCTTCTGTTTTACCAGGCCGACTAAATGCCATTCAACTGTATTCTGATGGAGCGACCGCTGTAGAGGCCGCAATCAGAGCTGCCAGAGCTATTACAAATAAACATGAGTTCATCTCAGCCTACCGCGATTTTCACGGCAAGACACTGGCAGCAGTGAGCAGTGCCCGAATGAACCGTGGTGGCACTTTAAGCTACGGGCCGACGAGAGCACCTGGTTTTTATATGGTGCCACGCCCCGATCCTTATCGGCCTCTTTGGACTAAAGCAGATGGCACAATTGACACAGATGCTTACATCCGGTTTTATGAACAGTTCTTAACAGAAGGAACCGTGGGAAATATTGCAGCCTTTGTACTGGAGCCCGCTCAGGGGTGGGCCGGTAGTATTTTCCCACCCGATGATTTTTTCCCGAAGTTGAAAGCACTTTGTGAGAAGCATGATATCCTTCTTTATGATGATGAAATATTGGCAGGAATGGGAAGGACAGGAGAATGGCTTACGTTAGATCACTGGAATGTTATTCCTGATATTGTAACCTTCGGCAAGTCCTTTGGCAATGGATTCCCGGTTACGGCTATGGTGGTCAGAGAAGAGAATGGGGAAGCACTTGAAAAAATTTCAGCATCATCCAGCTATGGAGGTAATCCGATGGCCTGTGCCGCGGCATTAGCTTCTATAGAAGTGATTGAGGAAGAGGGGATACTTCAAAATGTGCGCGAAGTAGGGAATTCTTTTATAAAACGAATGAATAAAATGAAAGAACAACACCCAATTATAGGAGATGTAAAAGGCAAGGGGTTTCTACTGGGAATGGAACTTGTAAAAGATAAAAAAACAAAAGAACCTTTTGATGAGGCGGGTAAGTTAGTTTACCAGAAGGCTTTCCGAAGGGGCCTTGCCTGGATTCCGGCAGGTCATATCCTGCGCATGTCTCCGCCTTTAATCATGGATGAAAAATATGCCATGGTAGGTATGGACATTATCGAGGATGCCATTACAGAGGTAGAAAAAGAACTCGGATATAAATAATAAAAAAATGAAACCGACATGATTAAAATAATCATTGAACTCACTGGGGAATGATTATTTTAATCATCAAAGGTTACATCTCCGAAGGAGTCCTTCGGACCGACAACTTAAAGACAAAAAATAAACGGATGAAAGAAAAACAGAAAAGGATGCTGTGCATAGGCTGGGCTGAAGCAGATATTACTCCGGAGGGGCCTGCTTCACTTTTCGGCCAGTATTATGAAAGGATTTCTCAATACGTGCAAAGCCAACTACAAGTAACTGCCTGTGCTATTGAAGCCATCAATGAGGATGGTGATAAGGATCAAGCCATCATGATATCTATGGATTTATTATATCCTCTAAAGGCCTTACAGGGTGCATTAAGAAATGACATAAAAGAATTAATCCCGGATTTTGATACCAGAAAACTGTTCCTGAATGCCACGCATACTCATTCAGCGCCAGAGCCTCGTATAGATAGTGATTATGGTCAGTTATTGCTGAAACAGTTGGGCAAAGTAGTTGTTGAGGCATGGGGTAACCGGGCTCCTGCCGGAGTAAGTGCTGAATTAGGCTATGCCGTCACCGGTCATAACCGGAGAGCTAAATATGCTGATGGGACGGCTGAGATGTATGGCGCTACAGACAGGTCTGATTTTATCGGGATGGAGGGGCCAGAAGATTCAGGTGTTAATATGCTTTTCTGTTGGGATGAGGCGCAAAATCTGAATGGAATTATTATGAACGTACCCTGTCCGGCACAGGTAACAGAGGCTCGGTATTATGTTTCAGCGGATTATTGGAGCGAAGTCAGAAGACGGTTAACAGAGAAATTCTCAGAGAAAGTATTTGTCTTAGCACAATGTGGAGCAGCGGGAGATTTATCACCTCGTGATCTACCGCGTGGGTATAAGGACAGAGAGCTTAACATGTGGGATATATCCGGCATGGAATTAATCGGGAAAAGATTATTCCAAACGGTCATGGAAGTTTACCCGAAGGCTAAAGAAAAAATCCTGACAGAGGTAGAATTTAAACACGTGGCAAAAGACATCAATATTCCCACCCGAAAAGTAAGTAAGGAGGAGTATGAAGAAGCATTAAAGATTTCCACTGAAATACACTCTCGGGAACCAGATGATCCTAATTCGCCCGATACAGCCTGGAACAGGTTCCTGAGTGAAATAAAAGAAAACGAGAAGTTGAAAGTTCATGGGCCATGGGATAATAAAAATACAGACTATGGCATTGTAAGGAAAAAAGACGCTGTAATAGAACAATACAGGAACCAGGAATCTTTCCCCTTTTATAACATGGAATTACATGTGATCCGGATTGGAGAAATAGTCATTGCTTCTAATTCATTTGAGCTATTCGTGGATTACGGATTCCAAATCATGGGAAGGAGTCTGGCAAAACAGACCTTTCTTGTTCAATTAAGCTGCGACTATGGAGAATATTTGCCAACAAGAATTGCTCTTCAAGGGGGAGGCTACAGTGCTATGGCTAACCCGGTAGGCCCTGAAGGTGGAAAGATATTAGTCGAAGAAACTTTGAACGTTATTAATAATCTGTGGGAATAAATGAATAATACATTATGAAATCATACAGATTAAACAGGCTTTTTCATCCTGTTTCACAAAAATGTTTTGATGTAGCCATTGATCACGGGCTTTTTAATGAATATAGCTTCTTAAAAGGGATTGAAAGCATACAAACATCGGTGGATACACTTATTGGTGCATGTCCGGATGCCATTCAATTAACTATTGGTCAGTTGAAATATTTGCAGCGGGTACCAGGCAGGCAAAAGCCTTCTCTTGTACTGCGTACTGACGTGGCAAACGTATATGGAGAATCTATTCCTTCGGCTCCTTTCAGCAAAATGATAGCAGAGCCTGTATTACAGGCAGTGAGAGCAGATGCAGCCTGCTTATGTATCAATTTATTTAGCATTCCCGGGGCACCAGAGGTGACGGCCCAATGTATAGAAAATATCCTGAAGATAAAGCCGGCATCTGATTATTACAGTATGCCTCTAATGATAGAGGCGATTGTGTTCAAGCCAAATCGTGAATCTGGCGGCTATATGGTAGATGGAAACATTCAAAAAATTTTGCCTTTAGTAAGGCAGGCTGTGGAACTGGGTGCAGACATTATCAAGGCCGATCCATCTGACAATGTGGATGATTATCATCGTGTAATTGAAATAGCAGGTGATGTTCCCGTTTTGGTGAGAGGAGGGGGGAAGGCTCCGGATGAAGAAATCATTGACCGAACGATACATCTAATGGAGAAAGGGGCTGCAGGAATCGTTTATGGAAGGAATATTATCCAGCATGAACGCCCCGAACTTATCACTAAGGCTTTAATGGGAATAGTGCATGAGAAAAAATCAAAGGAAGATGCTTTCAGGATACTGAATATTTAATCTCCCACTTGTAACAGCATAATTCTTTTCTTATAAGTAAAATAAGCCAATAGAGTGTCGTTATTTGCAAATATAGTCGTTTCTACTAAAGGATTATTGCTATTACTTTGCCCTAATACTTGATGATAAAAGATATATTTTTTTAGAAAACAGGCAAACATCAATAAAACAAAACATCATAATTTAAATCTTTAGTCCCATGTCATACTTTAAATTGATGCCAAAACATATAGATGATTATAAAAAAAACGGCTATATCATAATCAGGAACTTCCTAAGTCTAGAGGAAATCACCAAACTTTCAGATGCTGCATGGGGGGACTCGGTTATAATGAGACACGCCTTTGATTTAAATGATAAAACGGGGAAAAAAACAAAATTGACCTCTTGGTATTTTCCAGGGAATGACATATACGGCTTCCTTACCAGAAGCAAGAGAATTGTAGGGTCGGTTGACAAATTGATAGCTGGGGAAGGTGCTGTTTGCCATTTTCATAGCAAGTTAATGCAGAAAGAACCGAGAGTAGGTGGAGCTTGGGAGTGGCATCAGGATTATGGATACTGGTATAAAAATGAATTCTTGTTTCCAAACCAGATGATCTCGGTGATGGTTGCTATAACAGATGCCAATAAGGAAAATGGTTGCCTTCAGGTAATAAAAGGCTCTCACAAAATGGGACGTATTGAGCATGGGTTTGCTGGTGAGCAGGTGGGTGCCTCACAACATTATGTTGATCTGGCATTAAAAACAATGGAGCTAGTATATGTAGAAATAAAAGCAGGAGATGCTCTTTTTTTTCACAGTAATTTATTGCATCGCTCTGAAGCCAATCTTTCAGATAAGCCCCGGTGGTCTTTAATTTCATGTTACAATAGAATCACTAATGTCCCATATAATGAACCGTCAAAATCAAGTATTACTCCCTTGAAGATGGTTCCTGATGAGTCCCTGCTAGAATGGAAAACAGAGGATATTACCGAAGAAGCAGATTTTGCGAATAAAAGCCAGGTTCATAAGAAGAATTCTTAAGGATACGAATATTTACGAAAAGTCAAAAACTTATTTGATAGGTAAGATATCGATGTTTTATAGGACTAAAGATTAAAAAACTCTATTGACAAGAAGATCAGAGCAGCACTCCACGGAATAGTTAAACGAGAACTCTCCAATAAATTTGTTAGAAAATTATTTGATTGATAAAGTGTAAAAGTTTTATAAGACTAAAAATTAAAAAATCTTATTAATAAGAGGAACTGAGCAGCACCTAACGGAAACGAAAAAATAAAAACTTATAATAAATCAAAAATTAAACCATGAAAATTCATTTACGTCTTAAGGACATATTGTCTCCAAGCCACTTTAAGGAGAGTCCTTTCCTAAAGAAGCAAGTCCTTACATCAGTATTAATGTGCATTTTTTGCATGAATTCTGTCGCGATACCGCATAACAGGTACGATGGACACAATTTGTTAAATTTATTAAAGGTGGAATATCCTACCTTAATTGGGTCAAAAGATGTTATAATTAGAGGCCATGTAACTGATGATAATGGGAAACCCCTTCCTGGTGTGACTATTCACTTAAAAGGCACATCCATTGGAACCACCTCAAACACGAATGGTAATTATCATATTAGTGTTACTGAAGGTGGTATATTAGTCTTTTCTTTTGTCGGTTATGAAACTCAGGAAATAAAGATAGTTGATCAATCAACAATAAATGTAGTACTAAAAGTAAGCAGTACTCTCTTGGGAAAAGTGATAATCACTGCGCTCGGCGTAAAGCAAAACACCAATCAAATCTCTTATGCTACCCAAACAGTTTCAGGTAAAGAACTGAATACAGCTCCATCAACTAATTTTGTAGATATGCTATCTGGACGGGTTTCAGGCGTTTCTATCCATCAAAGCAGTTCCGGAATTGGGGGATCGGCTAGTGTGGTCATCAGAGGGTTTAAGTCTGTTCAGGGGAATAATCAACCGTTATATGTTATTAATGGTGTTCCCATGGATAACTTTTCTTCGGATGTTATTAATCAAACTTTTACTAGTATGGATCAGGGGGACGTCATATCTTCTTTAAACCCCCAAGATATTGAGAGTATCACCGTATTAAAAGGAGCCTCTGCGGCGGCACTATACGGCAGTGATGCGGCTAATGGGGCCATACTAATAACTACAAAGCAAGGGGTGGCCGGTACCACAACGGTACATTTATCTTCAAGTCTTACAATAGATAAAGCAGCTTATGGAATTCCACAGCTACAAAACTCATACGGAGAATCATCTCCCGGATCAGAACAAAGCTGGGGCTCTTCCATTTCGAATGCTTCAGATATTATTTCGGGGTTTTTTCAAGATGGAATAACTAACAATAATTCTGTCTCGCTTTCCACAGGCTCCGAAAGAACACAAACCTATATCTCTTATGGAAATACTACCGCCCGTGGTATTATAGAAAATAATACCCTGTCAAGGAATAATCTCAATGTTAATGAAACGTCCCATTATTTCAATAATAAACTAAGTATTAACGCAAATGTTAGCTTCGAAGAACAAACAATTAATAATCCTTATGTGAGTGGTTATCAGGCCACCGTATTGCGTGGGTTGTATGGTTTTCCCAGAGGATTAGATTTTACCCCCTATAAGCAATATCAAATATTTGATTCTACCAGAAATGTTTATACTCAGAATTGGCCTTTTATCACTGCTGATGATCAGAACCCTTATTGGGTAGCAAATAAGAATTTAGCCACCAATAAGCGTAACAGATCTATGTTGGCCATGACCGTAAAATACAATATAACAGATTGGCTGAATCTTCAGCTCCGGGGAAGCAGGGAGAGAATAAATGACCTTAATACTATAGAATATTATTTGGGCACACAGGGGGCTTATGCTGGTACGAATGGAGGGTATAAATACCTTAACGCTACCAATACTCAGTATTATGGAGATGCTTTACTCAATTTTGCAAAAACATTTAACAAAATACACATAGACGGGTTGCTAGGAACCAGTATAAAGAATTCAGAACAATACGGCGTAACAGCAGGAAATTCCACCAATCTATATATTCCTAATGTATTTCTTCTGCAAAATATGAGTGTTATAAACGGTACCACAACAAGTCAACTTTCAAATCAGCATGAGCAGGTGCAGTCGGTTTTCGGAAGTGCCAATGTATCCTATAATGATTGGCTGTTTCTTAATCTTACAGGTAGAAACGACTGGGCATCTACCTTAAGCTTTACTCCTAATGAGTCGTTTTTTTATCCCTCGATTGGATTAGATTTATTGTTGAACAAGGTAGTAAAATTACCGGAAGTTATAAGCTATACAAAACTTCGGGGTTCTTACGCTGTAGTAGGTAATGCTGTCCCTCTTTTTGTTACTAACCCACAGAATCATTTAAATAGTCAGGGGAACGTGGTCTTTAACAATAAGGCCCCATTTACGGATCTAAAACCAGAGAAAACAAGATCCCTTGAATTTGGCGCCGATATTCACTTGTTAGAAGATCAATTCATTTTGGACTTTGCCTATTATAAATCTAATTCAATCAATCAATTCTTCCCCGTTGCTGTCCCTCCTGGAACAGGATTCAGTACCCGTTTTGTGAATGGCGGAAATATCCAAAACTCTGGGGTTGAGATTACTATAGGATACTCAACGCCCAAAGGCCGGCCTTTTCAATGGAGTTCAAACATAAATTTCTCTACCAATAGAAACATAGTCAAACAATTGGCGCCCCAATTTGGATTGAACCAATTCCTGTTGGTGAATGACATAAATGGTTATTCTTCCATCCTTAAGGTTGGAGGGTCTTATGGAGATATTTATGGGCCAATTTTGCAACATGACAAAAGCGGTAGGATAATGATTGATACGAGCGGTGTTCCTATAAGACAAGGAGGGTTGCCATCTTATTTAGGCAATCCGAATCCTAAATTTCAAATGGGATGGAATAATACTTTTGGATACAAGAACTTTATACTTAGTATTCTATTTGATGGATCGGATGGTGGGAAAGCGATGGATCTAACAGAACAAATGTTGGATGGCCTTGGAGTTTCTAAAGCATCTGGTATTGCACGAGAAAACGGCGGAGTGAAGGTAAATGGCGTTGTGTCTGAGACCGGAGCGACTGTTACTACAGTAGATGCTCAGAAATGGTACACGACTATCGGAGGAAGAGGTGGCGTAACCGGAGAGTATATGTATAATCTGTCAAATATACAGCTAAGAGAACTTTCTATCGGGTATTCTTTACCGAATAAGATGTTGAGAGATAAGTTTATTAAAAAAGTTGAACTTTCTTTAGTGGCTAGAAATGTCGCTTTTCTATATAACAAAGCTCCATTCGATCCGAATCTTATATATGCCACGCAGAATGGGTATAATGGTGTAATGGTATTTAGCCAGCCGACAACACGTAATTTCGGATTTACACTCAATGTTACATTCTAAACGTATGTATTAATCTCTTAAAAAATAAATAAGATGAAAAATGCTAAATTTTATATTAATTATATTGTTCTGATAGCAATATTATTGCTAATGAACTCCTGTACCAAGAGTTTTGAGAAATATAATACAGACTCTAATGGAATAAGTGAAAAGGAGCTAACCGTTGATTTTAATAATATCGGCCAGTTCTTTCCACCTATTGAACAAGCGTATGATTTTATTGGAGATATAAATCAGAACGTACAAATGGATGTTGGATTTTTAGGAGGTGCTGGTGGTTATGGGGGATATTTTTCAAACACCTATATAGGCCAAACTCTTTCTAATTATTCCTTTTCTGCTAATACTTTAAACAACCAAATGTTATTTCCGTGGGGATATAATTACGTAATGTCTCCGATTGAAAATATAGCACGAGGTGGTGCCAGAGTATCTGCTCCAGATTTTTGGGCTATTGCGCTAATTTTGCAAGTCGGAGCAATGCAAAAAGTAACAGATATGTATGGGCCAATTCCATACAGCAAATTCGGCCAGGGAGGTTCCACGGTCTCTTACGATAGTCAAGAGTCTATTTATAACCTGTTCTTTTCCCAATTAGATACGGCGGTGAATAATTTGAAGGCATATATTGCGAATCGTCCAGGAGCCAAACCTTTCAAAAAATTTGATGAAGTTTATGGTGGGGATTATACAGAATGGTTAAGATATGCAAATTCTTTGCGTTTACGATTGGCTATGCAGATTGTTAAAGTTGATCCTCAAGAAGCCCAAACTCAAGCAGAAAAAGCTGTTAATCCAAGCAGTGGGGGAGTTTTGACGACAAATACCGACAATGCCCTTGTTTCAGGGGCTATTAATCCGGTAGAAATATCTCTCCATGAGTGGCAGGATAATCATGTCAACGCGAATATAGTTTCCTATATGTTGGGGTATAATGATCCGCGGGTTAGTAAATATTTTGAGCCCTCTACAATTGTCCCAGGACAATACATAGGGCTTCGATTCGGTGGTGCTTATGATGCACAGTCTATTACTCTTCAGTTCACGAATGCGACGAATGACATAAATAGGCAATCTCCTTTTATTTTAATGACTGCGGCTGAAGTCTATTTTTTACGTGCAGAAGGAGCATTGAGAGGTTGGAATATGGGGGGAACGGCGGAGGATTTGTACAATGAAGGCATTGATGCATCCTTTGCTCAATGGGGAGTTGGGAGTGATGCCTCAGCATATATCAATAATTCAACAAGTATCCCAGCAAATTATGTAGATCCGAGTAATTCCCATAATAATATAAATGCATTATCAACTATTCCAATTCAATGGATCGCAAACGGGTCCAAGGAGCAGAATTTGGAACAAATTATAACCCAGAAATGGATTGCAACTTATCCATACGGTTGTTCTGAAGCATGGGCCACTTTCCGTAGAACCGGATATCCTAGACTTTTTCCCGTCGTAAATAATTTTAGTGGTGGAACTGTTAATACAACTATTCAAATAAGGAGGGTGCCATATCCACAAACAGAATATGAAAATAATAGTGCAGCAGTCACGCAAGCAGTACAAATGCTTGGGGGACCTGATGATGGCGGGACAAGAGTTTGGTGGGATATTAATGAAGGCAATTTTTAGTCGGCATTGAAAATCCGCCGCTACAGGCGGCGGTTAGGTACTAAAGGGGCTATGCCCAAGATTGTTGACTTTTGGATTTTGGCGGATATATAAAGCAATCCCTATGTGTATGCAAATGTGACGACTACTATAAAATATCGGAAACATAAGGAAAGTGAAAAGGAGCGAGATTAAAGTAATTTTAAAACACCAGGATTGGGTCTTTAGCCCTATGGGCTAATCTTTTCGAGCCATCACCTTTGGTGGTGGTAATTGACTCGCTGAGTTTTGGAATCTTAGGTTACCTGGAAACGATTTCTGAATTTTACAGTTAATAAAATATGCATAGCTTGGCCTAATTTATTGGAGTCAAAAGGAATCTCTAATAAGAGAGAAGAAAGTACATGACGTTCGTATAATTTATTTCGTGCTTTCCGTGGTAATGAATTGGTATTTTAATTATTAAATGTAAAAACAATATAGAATGTATTTTTGCTTGTATCTTTTCTTTCTATTGGTACTGTTATTTGGACACCAAAGTCAAAGCCAACACAAAATAAAGAATAATGATTATGCTTTATTCTCAAACTGCAACGAGTGGACACATGATTATGCCATGGGAGGCCCATCATGGGATATGTTTGAGCGACTTAGGGACAATCCTGTATTTAGGGGATACAAAGGTAGGGAATGGCCGGTTAATGGGTTCCTATTTTTAGACCCAGTAAGTAAGGATTGGTATTTGTATATTGGTTTATATAGAGAATTTTACGGGGATTTTAAAGATTCTTCAACTACGAGAGCTTCTATATGTATAATTTATAAGTCGTCGGATAAAGGTAACTCTTGGCAAAGAATAGGAGACCTATTCCCCAAGGATATGACCTACTTTGATGATTCTCTGAAATACGTGAGTGCTCCGGATGTTATGGTTACTTATTCCGGAGGGAAATATCACATGGTCTTCGACTGGGGAGCTAAGGATTTCGATTGGGAACATGCTTACCGAGGTGGATTAGGTTATGCAGAGGCAGAAAACCCTGCTGGCCCATGGACAGTGGCAGGTAAGCCGATAAAGGTGGATTCACAATTTTTACATCATCCGTTATTGGGTAGATATTGGAGGATGTACGCAGGTATGATTATTAAGCGGAAAAAAGATTGGGTCTTATTGTACATGATGGACACCCAGCCACCTCGTAGTTGGGCCTTGGCTGCATCAACTTCATCTCGGCCTGAAGGACCTTACGGAGATACTAAGATTCTTCGTCATGTGGAAGTGAAAACATATTACCCGCCTCTTTTGGAATATTTTCCAGCATTTATTCATGACGGGTATGTTTATCTACCGGCTACCTCCGTTTCAATTAATAGGAATTATCAATATGTCTCTCGTGTGAAAATAGAAGATGTTATGACCCCAAGTAAATATCAAGTATTCAATGCTGGCTCTTTTTGGCATCCTGAAGACGTTGAGAATGAATATTGGGGAATCTGGGGGCAAACTTTTAGTGCCTTTATTGATAATAGGAATGATTCTACGTACCTGATGTTTCCATCTAAAGACAAGAAAGATTACGGAACCATTAACATAGCAAAAGCATCTTGGAACCACTTATATAGAAAGAGAGGGTTTAACTTTGGTGCGAGTGAAGGAAATTCGTTTTCGTTTATTAAAAAAGGAATAAACGTTTCAGAAATAAACATGAAGTTTAAATTGGAAGGGACTATGCATCTTATCTGGGATTTTCACTCTCCGATAGATATATTGAATGGGTGGGGAGAGTTTTCTCTGAGCCAAAACAGTCCAAACTATAAAGAGATTATAATTAATAAGTCAGGTTGGAAGATTAAGGTATATGATGGAAACAAAGATAATGTTCAGGTAATTGATTCCGGCATTTTTCATAATTGGAATGATAACGAAAATAGCCTTGATCTTAAAGGGGATAATGGGAGACATAGCCTTTTTATAAATGGTATAAAATGTTGGGAAGGGGAATTACAAAATAACCCTGGCGTGGTGGGAATAGAGTTAGACCCTCATAGTTACTTATTTGATAACCGTTTTATAATATCTGGGGAAAAGGTACCATGCTATGTAACTTATGGCTTCTATAGAGCGCTTGTGAATGCAGGAAACCAAGATAGCGATTGGAATTTCAAGAAGAAGGACTCCTTGTTCCAATATGGCAGAGGGGCTGTAGCAAAAAAAGATTCAAGTTTTGCAAAATGGCAGTTTTACGGGAAAAGGTTTAATATTTTTTCACCAAAAGGGCCTTTATATGGAACTATAAACATATATCTTGACGGAAAATTACTCAAGAATATATCACTGAGATCTTATCGCCTAAGGAAATCATCTATAATCTTTCAATCAGCAGCAATTAGTCCGGGTAAACATGCGGTTTATATTGAATCATTAGATGGCTTACTACCGGTTGATTGTATTAAAGTCGAACTATAACGGAACGCATGATTGTGCATCTGATTATGTTTATATATTCGGGTAGCCGGACAGAGAATTCTTCCCCTATAGTGTCAAGAAGTTAGTCTGAACAGTAACAACACATTTAAGCTGTAACTTTTTTTCTTTCGGAATATAAATCCCAATATTTTCACCACTCTTCTCAATCTCGGTACCGATTTCCCTATATGTTAGCTCTTTTCAGGTATCGTAGCTTTGGGTCCCTCATATATTCTGTATTATGGGATATTAAATATCGAATAAAAAAATAGCGAAATCAAATGCTATTGTAGCTTACATGTGTCTATGTTAAAGGACTAAACGATTACAGTATAAATAGGAAATGAAGTAGGAGTCTTCATTTCGTTGGGGTAGGGGTGTTTACAGAAACGTTCGTTATTTTAGACATTGGTAACTTGTTTGGCGATGTCGGTAGTAGGAATAAAGGGCCGGTACCTCACATAGCAAATAATGCTGCAGTGTGTTTCATTAAGAATTCTTCTTTTTATTCAATGAAGATTCTCTAACAACCAATTTACCATCCAAGATTATTGTCTTAGGATTGATATTCCCTGTCGAAGTTAATTCCTCTAGGAGTAACATAGCAGCAGTTCGTCCCATCTCATAAGTAGGTTGATCCACGCTAGTCAGGGATGGCTCAACAACTTCCGCCATTTTTGAATTAGAAAAACCTACGAATCCAATGTCTTTAGGTATTTTAAGACCGTGCTTTTTTGATACCCTCATAGCTCCTATGGCAATAAGATCATTAGTGGCGAATACGGCATCGGGGATATTGTCTTGTTGGATAAGGGCTTCCATTGCTCGCTCTCCACCCTCAATCGAAAAACTGGTTTCAATGATTTGTCTGTCTTCGCAAGGGCATCTATATTTTTCCATTGCTCGTTTAAACCCCCTAATGCGTTCCTTAACAAGTGTAAGATGGGTATGGCCAGTAAGATGAACTATCTTTTGATACCCTTGCTCAATAAGATGTTCTGTTGCAAATAATGACCATTTATAATCATTGAAAAGAACCTTCGGGGAAGATAATCCACTATTAACGCGATTAAAAAGTACTACGGGAAATTTATCTTTAATAAGATGTTCTAAGTAATCAATATTCATCGTTTCTTTAGATAAAGATATCAGCAACCCTTCCACCATATTATTTTCCAGAGAAATAATATTTGCCAGTTCCAACTCTGCGTTTTCGTTAGATTGCATAATGATCACCTGATAACCTTTTTCATAAAAGACTTCCTGTACGCCAATAATGACCTCTGGGAAAAAAGAATGTATAAATTCCGGAACGATGACGCCGATGTTGAACGAGTGTTTTTGAAGAAGTTTTTTAGCAATAGGATTTGGTTTATACCCTAACTCTTTTGCTTTTTGTAAGATCATCTCCTTCGTCTCCTTTCTTATATCATACCTGTCATTGAATGCTTTCGATACGGTAGCTACGGAAACATTTAGTGAATGAGCAATATCTTTTATGGTAATATACCGCATGATCAAAGTATTTGTTAAATATGAAGATGTAAGATACAAACTCCTAAAATATTATTAATAATTAAGTAACAATAAGGTTCGAAATCGTTTTCGTCTTTTGAAATCGTTATCGAAAACGGTTTCCTTAATTTCTTTAATAAAAAACTTGGTGTCGGGGAGGCATATCTATTAGTTTCGCCCCGTCAATTAAAGGTTACAGATAGTTTATTTAGTTTATTCCGGCATTATTGCCTTCAATATTTCTATTGATATCATTTTTGAATTGTGTATTTCGTTTTAGCCTCTATACAGAAAGAATTAAAAGCCTTTCAGCCCTTAAAGAGGCACACGAGATGAAAAATGAAAAGAATCTTGTCAATTTGAAAGATTTCTAAAATACTTTGAACTTAATTTTCCCTGAGTTAATCAGGATTAAAATAAAATGAGTATTCTTTTTATGTTAAAAAACGATAAAGAAACAATTCGTATTAATAAGCTTGTTAAGCTGAACGCAGGCATGGTAGTTACAGGGGGAGGAATGGCCGGGGTATGTGCTGCGATTACGGCAGCAAGGGCCGGAATTAAGGTGGTGCTCGTTCAAGACCGGCCTGTATTAGGCGGTAATGCATCAAGTGAAATAAGACTTTGGATATTGGGAGCCACCTCTAGTATGGGCAACAATAACCGATGGTCCAGAGAAGGAGGAGTGATAGATGAAATACTAGTTGAAAATCTTTTTCGGAATAAAGAAGGTAATCCATTAATTCTAGACACCATTCTGTTAGAGAAAGTAACTAATGAAGCTAATATCACCCTGCTCCTAAACACAGCCGCTTATGAAGTAACTAAAAAAGACGAAAAAGTCATTCAATCGGTTAAAGCATTTTGTAGTCAAAACTCAACTGAATATGAATTGTCTGCCCCACTGTTCTGTGATGCTTCCGGTGATGGCATAATAAGTCATTTATCCGGTGCTTCTTTTAGGATGGGGGCTGAATCCAGAGAGGAATTTGGCGAGCAACTAGCTCCCGAAAAAAACTATGGAGAGTTGTTGGGGCATTCCCTTTATTTTTATAGCAAACGGGTGGAAAAACCGGTAAAGTTTATTCCTCCTGCTTTTGCGCTACAGGATATCACTAAAATACCACGATATAAAATGCTCAATCAGAAGGATGATGGATGCAGACTTTGGTGGATAGAATATGGAGGAACAAAAGATACAGTCTATGATACTGAAACCATAAAATGGGAATTGTGGAAGGTGATTTACGGGGCTTGGAATTATATAAAAAACTCGGGGAAATTTGAAGACGTGGACAACCTTACCTTGGAATGGGTTGGCACTATTCCAGGAAAAAGAGAAAGTCGTCGCTTTGAAGGAATGTATATGCTTACACAGCAAAATATAGTTAATCAGACTCAATTTAATGATGCCGTATCATACGGAGGATGGGCACTTGACCTGCATCCGGCAGATGGTATTTATAGTAAACTACCTGGATGTAATCAGTGGCATGGCAAGGGTATCTACCAGATACCTTACCGTTGTTACGTGAGTAAAGATATTGACAATTTATTCTTTGCAGGTCGTATTATTAGTTCCACACATGTTGCGTTTGGGTCGTCGAGAGTAATGGCTACGTGTGCGTTAGGAGCACAAGTCGTAGGCTTGGCCGCGGCAATGTGTCGAAAACATAGCTTATTGCCGAAAGATATTATTGAAGAATCATGGATAGCTAAGCTGCAAAATGCCCTAAATAGAAGAGGACAGAGCATTCCTGGGATTCCTATTAACTATGGCGCAGATAGTTTAATGCACCAGGTTTCTATTGCAGTATCTTCTGTTTGCAAGTTAAATATTATTCCCTTTAATGGTGGTTGGTTGCGATTAGATATAGGCACTGCAGAGCTATTACCAATGAAAAAAGGTACGTGCTATCATTTTAAAATAAATGTAAAAGCATCGAAAAGAACAATATTAACAGTTGAATTAAGAAGCAGCTCAAAGAAATTCAATTACACACCGGATATAACGCTTGAAACTATAAAAATACCTGTTAAAGAAGGAGAGCAGTTTGTTGAGTTACATTTTTCAGCACCCATCCCGGAAGACCAATACGGATTCCTTCTGCTTCGTCAAAATAAAGATATAGAGGTACAGGAAAGTATGTCTCGTTTTACTGGAATTGAATCCATATTTAATGGAAAGAACAAAGCTGTTTCAAATAACGGGTACCAGGATGCACCAGAACGATTGGGTGTGGATAGTTTTGAGTTTTGGTGCCCGCGTAGGAGGCCGGAAGGGCGAAACATTGCTATGGAAATTTCACCGGCTTTAGAACCTTATGATCCTGTTTTTTTGAAAAACGGGTTCACTCGCCCCTACTTAAAAACAAATGCATGGGCAGCCGACCCATCAGAAGGGAATGCGGAGGTAGTTCTTACATGGAACAGTCCTCAAAAAATATCTTCTGTTACTCTCTTTTTTGATACCGATTTTGATAACCCCTTAGAGTCTTCATTAAGAGGGCATCCTGAGAATGTCATCCCTTTCTGTATAAAAGAGTATTCTATATATAATGATACTGGCATAGTATTGTATAAAACAAACGATAATCACCAGACTATAAATAGAATAGATTTAAAAAGACCTGTTGAAACATCATATTTAAAAATCCAATTCAAACGGCCAGATATTCATATACCTGTAACCTTATTCGAAATACTTGTTCAATGATATGAAATGGAATCTTTATAAACAGTTAAACTTTAAGCTATGAAACAGTTTTTTTATTTACTCATAATTTTCCTGCTCTTTAGCGGGATGAGCATTGCACAGCAGCGGGTAATCAAAGGTGTAGTCAAAAATGAAAAAGGTAACGTCTTAGTTGGTGCCAATGTCATGGTAATTGGTACGACCAACGGCACGATTACCGATGCCAATGGTGGCTTCACATTGAGAATCAATAGAGATGATGCCATTCTGAAAGTCTCTTACCTTGGCTTCCAGAGTAGGGACGTTCCTATCTCAAATCAGACCTTTCTCAATATTAGATTAAATTCTAATTCTGTAGGGCTATCCGAGGTCGTGGCGATTGGCTACGGGAGCATGAAGAGTGCTAATCTTACGAATGCGGTGGCAGAAATGAAAATGAATAAGGTTCAAAACAGGCCCATAACCGGTATTGGTAGTGCCCTGGAAGGGCAACTTGCCGGTGTCAGGGTTCAGACAGCCGATGGAGGACTCCCGGGAGCCGCACCCAGTATTACAGTCAGGGGTATTGGCTCAATCAATGGAGGCACCGGCCCGCTTTACGTAGTTGATGGGATTCCCCTCAGTGGCGGACTTGATAACATTAGCACCAGTGATATTGCATCTATTGAGGTGTTGAAAGATGCTGCCTCGGCAGCCATTTACGGTTCCAGGGGGTCGAACGGGGTCGTTCTAATTACTACTAAGCAGGGTAAAGAAGGTGGGCCGGTAATTAATTTGAATGTTCAGACGGGGATACAGGAAGTCATGAAGACCTATCAGGTCATGAACAGAGATCAATGGATCAAGTTTGCCATAGAGGAGAGAACAAATACGTATGCTTTAAACGGAGGGAATCCCAACGTACCTATTCAGGACAGGCCGGGATTTACCGCCATTGATCCTAAGTGGATAAGTGATCCGAATAGCTTTCCGGATAATAATTGGGCAGATCTTATTTATAGAAAAGCCCCTTTTCAAAACTATCATTTATCGGTTAGCGGAGGGAGCCAGAATACCAAATACTATTTTGGAGGAGAATACATGAACCAGGAGGGGCTTATGATTAACAGCGGGTATAAGAGATATTCCCTTATCGCCAACGTAGAGAGCCATGTCAATAAATGGATTGAGCTCGGATTAAACTTAAATGCCAATATTGCTAGTACTACAAATCCCGATGCTGAAAACATTGGAGGACCAGTAAGCAGGGCGGTATTCATGCCTCCAATCGTAGGCATAGATCAAAATACCGATGCCACAGGGTTCAACCCATGGGTACTAAGCGCCCTTGTTAATCCCTTACAATGGGCGAAGCAAGTAACAGACCCATCGAATGACTCAAGGCTGTTATCTTCATTCTATGCCCAGGTCAATATCCTTGATGGACTCAATTTCAGGAGTACGGTTTCTGCCGGGCTGCAAAACTCCAGAGATAATTATTATATGCCTAATAGCATCAACAGGGGTAAGGGTAGCCTTGCAGATTTTTCCACCGGTATGACGGTAAACCTGCTAAGTAATAATATATTTACGTACGATAATACCTTTGGTAAGAGCCACATTAATGCCATTGCCGGTTTTACTGCACAAAAGATTGATGCGCAAAGCAACTATGCTCAGGCAACCGGGTTCCCGAATGATGCTGTCAGAACGCTGAATGCAGCGACACAGATTCTGTCTGCCACTTCCAGCACTACCGGTTCCCGTTTATTATCTTATCTGGCAAGGGCAATATACAGCTACAATGACCGGTATCTTTTTACCGCAAGCATCCGGCGAGACGGGTCTTCTAAATTTGGAACGAATAATAAATGGGGGTGGTTCCCTTCTGTATCAGCCGGATGGAGAATATCTGATGAGAACTTTATGAAGGATGTGCACTTTATTAATAATTTAAAGTTAAGGGCAAGCTATGGTATTACAGGAAACAATTCATTTCCGGGGAATAATGATTTTCCCTCAATTGGTGCCTTAGCCCAAGCTAATTATGTATTCGGTTCAGGGTTAGGGAATAAAATAATCGGGTTAAGGCAATCTACGCTGTCCAACCCCGATTTAACCTGGGAGAAAGATAAATCTACTGACATAGGATTAGACATCGGTATTCTGAATAACAGGATATCAGCCAGCATAGACTGGTATGACAGGCTGACCTATGGGTTGCTTTTAAATGTACCGGTTCCTCAGATAACCGGATTCAGTAATGCCTATCAGAATGTCGGGAAAGTTGATAACAGAGGATTTGAGCTTGAGCTGGATGCGCATGTTTTAACAGGACGATTTAAGTGGGATTTGGGCGGGAATATTTCCCATAATAAAAATACCGTCAAACAACTCGGCCCAGGAAATACCCCTATCCCCGGGGTCGCAAGGGGAACTATTGTATCTTTAACAAAGGTCGGTGATCCGATAGGATCATACTATCTTATCCCGGTCGTGGGCATCTTTCAGACACAGGAAGAAGTGGATACCAGTCCCGTGTCCAAAGTAGAAAATCCGGGCGACCTTAAATATAAGGACACTAACGGAGACGACGTTATTAATGATGCGGACAGACAGATAGTAGGACACAATAACCCGAATTATATCTGGGGAATGACCAATTCCTTCCAATATAAAAATTTTACTTTGTCAGTGTTCCTCCAGGGCGTTTGGGGTAATAGTTTGGTAAGTACTAGTATGGCGGGTGAGGGCCAGTCCCGGCAAAATAATTTATCTCTATTCTTAGACCGATGGGAATCACCAGATCACCCCGGTAACGGGAAAGTCCCACGGGCGGCCGTGACGGCCAATTTGACAACAGCCTCTACCTTCTGGATGTTTAACGCGAGCTACTGGCGGATACAGAATATTTCTTTGGGTTACGCTTTTCCGGATGAACTCTTTCATAAAATTAAGGGTATCTCAGGAGTGAACGCTTACTTAAGTGTTGAGAATATCGCCTCTTTCGACCATTATTATGGCGTTCCGGAAACAGGATCCCAATCTAATGATCCTTTAACCCCAGGTCTTGATGCATTAACCACGTATCCATTAGCGAGGACCTTCACCTTTGGGCTAAACCTTTCCTTTAAATGATATTAAATTTAAGAAAGATGAAAAATAGACACTATATTATCCTGCTGTTGCTTTCGGTGTTTGCTTCAGCCTGTTCGGATAAGTTCATTAATTTTACCCCCCCCTCCATTAACTCTGCCGAAGGGTTCTTCAATACAAAAGAAGGTGTTGACCAGGCAGTAATTGGGGCTTACAACGGGCTTCAGGAAGTGGAAGCCTCTAATTTTGCTGAGTTGATGAATGAGGAAAGATCAGATAATGTATGGACTCCATCGGTTGTCTCGAGTTATAATGACCTTTCCGTCCAGAAGTTTTTGGTATCCTCCAGTGAACCATTCTTAGATGACGCATGGTCTGATACTTATGACGTAATCCACCGGTGTAATCTGGTACTGGAGAATATCGGGAGTGTATCTTTCAGCGATACCACATTAAAGAGTCAGTATATTGGGCAGATGGAATTCATAAGAGCACTTATGTATTTTGACTTAGTAAGATACTTCGGAGGGGTTCCTCTTGTAACCAAAAGTGTAACTCCGGAGGAGGCAACCAAGATAAAGCGGGCAACAGTCCAGGAAACATATAATTTAATCATAAATGATTTGAAAGATGCCATTAATAGATTGCCCAAAACTTATGCTGGGGCAGATATAGGCAGGGCGACTAAATATTCGGCGGAAGGATTGTTAGGCCGGGTTTATGTTGCCATGGGTGGCTATCCCTTGAAAGCCCCCATGTGGTCAGCAGCAAAGGGGCTCTTTGAAGATATTATTTCTTCCGGGCAATTCCAGTTTCTGCCAACCTATGCAGGTGTCTTTAATTTGGCTAACGAAAATGGTCCTCAATGCGTATTCTACGTCCAGTTTAAGGCCGGGGCTAATGACGTAGGGAATCCTATACCTACCAGGAATGCTGATAATGACGTAAACCCCAGTACCTTCCCGTTTGGCGGCAGCCCTGATGCCCCGATAGTTTCTCAGGACCTTATAGATAGCTATGAGCCGGGAGATGTACGCTATGCCCATGATATACGCCTGAAGTGGGTCAATAAGTCCGGCGACACAGTATCCAATCTGCCAACTATTCAAAAATTTGCACAGGGAACACCAGCTAAGGCGAGTGATTGGGATATCAACTGGCCGGTAATCAGATATGGGGATGTGTTAATGATGTATGCTGAATGCCTGAATGAATTAGGATACGACCCTAACGGACAGGCGATGCAAATATTAAATATGGTTCGAACCAGAGCCGGATTACCATCTAAAACACCGGCTGAAATACCAAACCAACAGGCATTCAGGGCGGCAATGGAAGAGGAGAGAAGACATGAATTTGTAGGGGAGAATTTCCGGTGGAATGACTTGGTCAGGACAGACATGGCCTTTGATACAATGAAACATTTTCTGGGTGAATTTGGAATGGGGAATAATCTGAAAAGCAGGGATCAATATCTCTATCCAATCCCCCTGCAAGTCTTAGAGGTTAACCCCTCTATGAGCCAAAACCCTGGTTATTGAAACTAATATCTATTTTAATCCGGCAGAACAGTGGAGCAATTAGTACATTGCTGATTGAGATTCTGTTTCTTAAAAGTGTAACAGACTTGAAAAACAATCTAGGGGTCTATAATAATAGAATGAATTTGTTAGACAACTTCTGAAACGTATTACTGTATTGGTTCTGGTGGAATAGTCAGAGAAAGTAAGCGAATAAATGGGCTATACAAATCCTGTTCGAAAACTGATTTAATTTAAAATAATTTGTTCAAAATGAAAAAATTGATTGTGTTCTCTGTACTTCCCTTAGTGATGCCGCTGGTTTACCTTGTTGGGATTCAAACCAGTATGGCGGCTAATTTAAATGTAGGAAAGGTACTCTATAGTAACTCGATCCAGAATGAACCAACTATTTGGAAAGAGTCGGACGGTGAGATGGCTTCAGATACTTCGGTTAATCCCCAACAAATATTTTTCCATTTTCGTAAAACCCAAATTCTCTTTAATGCTAATATCCTTAATGGAAGAAAGTATTGTGCATTCCCTTCAACTGTTAAATTGAATGATTCGACTGTTTTAATATCTTATAAGAGAGGATATGCCCATTACAAAGATACTGGGTTTGTGGGTCTAATTAGGTACGATCCAAGGATAATGAAGGTAATCAGTAGAGGTCCCATATATAAAACTAAATATAATAATCAGAATACGGAAATTCTTAAAATGCCCAATGGAGACGTAGTTATATACGTTGACAGACAAATGCCTGGTCCTAAAAAAAGGATAGGGCTTGAAGAGCTAAGATCAACGGACGACGGAATTACTTGGAAGGATATGGGAACTGTCGGGTTAGTTAATGGGGTTCAATTTGGTTATGCATTTGATGATTACATTGAGGGGCACACGATATATGCCTTATGGATGACGTTCCCGGAACTTAGGGGATCCGAAGGCGAAAGAAGTGTTCACGTGGTTAAGTCAAATAATAATGGTGAGTCCTGGACAGACATAAAGGATCTAACCAAAGCTTATAAAAAAGCGTTTAATGAATCTACTCTTGTAAAGTACAATAATGGATTTCTAATTGTGGCTAGAGCGGATGAAAAAGGTTCAGCATTTATATTTAAAACGGATTCCAATTTTAACCTAATCAAAGAGAAGAATCTTTCTTCAGTATATTCATGTATTGATGCAATCGGTAGGCCAAAACTATTTGTGAAGGATGGATCATATTATATGATTTGTAGAAATAATAGCTGTTTGTTTTTTTATAAGATTAATCCTGCAACCTTGAGCATTGAAAAATGGGCAAGACTTTATAGAAGCCCAGGATGGGGGGGGGATGCTCATTATGCTGAGCCCTATTTCCAACAAGAAGGTAATAAGACTTATTTTAATGTTATAGATTATTTTCCTGTAAACAGTCGTTTCCCTGAAATAGTGCGATTTGAATTTAAATGGGCAGAACTCAGATAGGGAGAAAGCTTATACTATGATTCTTGGTGTCTTTCTACCGTGATCATGAAGTTAAAATTAAAAACATAAAATTAATATGATATTTAAAAAGATTGAAGGGTTAGTAGCCCCTGTATTTACGCCAATGGCTCCAGACGGGAGCTTAAATTTGGCGAAAATAGAAGAATATGCCAAAGACCTAATGGGGAAAGGATTATCTGGAGTTTTTGTCTTGGGATCCTCTGGAGAAGGACTTCTTTTAAATACCGAAGAGAGAAAAGAGGTAGTTGAAAGGTGGTCTCGTTATACAAGTGAAAGATTTAAGCTAATTGTCCATGTCGGAGCAACAAGTTACCGGGAAGCCCAGGAACTCGCAATACATGCCCAGGAGCACAACGCCTTTGCTATTTCGAGTATGGGGCCTTCCTTCTTACAACCAAAACGAACGGAAGAATTAGTGATGTACTGTTACCAGATAGCATCAGTTGTACCTGAATTGCCATTCTATTATTATCATATCCCGATCAGGTCTGGGGTGACGGTTAATATGTGTGCTTTTTTAAAAAGTGCTTCAAAAAAGATACCCAACCTGGTTGGTATTAAATACACGGATTCTAATCTTATGGAACTGCAGCAATGTCTCAATTTAGATAATAATAAGTTTGATATACTTTACGGTTCTGATGCCTCTCTAGTTTGTGGACTTACCTTAGGAATTAATGGAGGGATAGGGACCACCTATAATTTCATGCCGCATGTTTATTATAAGATGATTGAGGCATTTAAGAAAAAGGATATTTTAGAAGCCAGAAAGCACCAATGGTTTTCAGTTCAGGTAAATGATATTATAGCCCGATACGGAGGAGGGATCGTTGCCGGTAAAGTAATTGAAAAATTAATAGGAATAGATTGTGGCCCATGCAGGTCGCCTCTCAAGAATTTAACTCAGGCGGAGGTTGGCTTAATGCAAAAAGAACTTGAGTCAATTGGCTTTTTCGAAAAAGCGCTTAATTAAATTTAATAAACCGACCTAATCTGGGGAAAATGATTAGTCAGTATAGCCATAGGGTTATTTTAATATAATAAAGGAAATGAATAGAAAGACTCAACATTAAAGATATTATTAATTCATTGAAAGTAATATGCCAATATCTTCAGTACCCCATGTTTCTATAGGGCAACCTATTAAAAAAGATATACTTCCCGGCGCGTGGGTTGTGGTGGCATTGCTCTCCTTTGTAGGAACGTTAAATTATCTGGATCGTACTACCATCACTACGATGAGAGATTCGATTACTGCTGCAATTCCAATGAATAATGCCCAGTTCGGATTATTAACTTCTGTCTTTTTATGGGTATATGGTATTTCAAGCCCGTTTGTAGGCTTTTTGGCAGACAGATTCAGTAAAAGCAAGGTTATTATTTTAAGCCTGATTGTCTGGTCGGTAGCCACGGTTATAACAGGATTCTGCAAGACATTCGATGAATTATTAGCTACAAGGATACTAATGGGTATTAGTGAAGCATGTTACATTCCGGCTTCATTGGCTCTTATCATGGATTACCATAAGGGATCTACTCGTTCCCTGGCTACTGGAATAAATATGGTTGGGCTAATGGTCGGGTCAAGTTTGGGGTTTTTAGGGGGGTGGATAGCAGAACATCATAGCTGGAATTTTGCATTCCATATTTTCGGCATTATAGGTATTGCCTATTCTTTATTCTTGATATTTGTCCTTCGGGATGCCCCCAGAAATATATTAACTCCAGTGGAAAAGCAGGGGCAAAAGAAGATCCGCTTCTTTGATACTGTGAAGTCTCTTTTGAGCATTCGCTCATATATTCTAATGCTCATCTTTTGGGCGCTACTTGGTATTGTGGGGTGGCTAATTGTAGGATGGCTACCTACTTACTTCCAGGACCATTTTCATCTTTCTCAGAGTATGGCAGGTTTATATGCTACAGGGTTTCTTTATCCATCTGGCATAGTCGGCTTACTTTTAGGTGGGTTTGTAGCTGATAGGTGGAATAAGCTCAACCCAAGAGCCAGAATTCTTACTCCAGTCATTGGGCTTTGTGTGGCTGCCCCCAGTGTTTTTATTGCCAGCTATACAAATGCACTCCCGCTAGCAATCGTGTTCTTTATTGCCTATTATCTAATGCGTACATTTAGTGATACCAACCTGATGCCTATATTATCTATGGTAGCAGACTCAAACCACCGGGCAACTGGATATGGGATTTTAAATTTGTTTGCCACAATTGTAGGAGGGATTGGTATCTATGTAGGAGGTACATTAAAGGATTCTCATATTGGTTTTAACATAATTTTTCAATCCGCCTCTGTTCTTCTGCTCATTTGTGCAGGGTTATTATATTTCGTAAAGTCGAATGGAAAAAAGAGATAATATTAAGCATTTGATGTCTATCTAAAAGGCTCGCTTTATAATGAAATGGAAATCATAAAATGAGGATAAATTGTATTCTCAATATAAGTATATCATGAAAAAAATCTATATAGTGGCTGTTCTTTTATTTTATGATATAAACTCCCTAAAGGCGCAGCCAAAAAGAAACCCAATAGTGGATACCATAATTACAATCTGTGGGAGGGAAACATACATTTCATATCCTATAGATATAAAAGAAAAGTATCCTGTAGTTATGGCTATTCATGGTAGTGGAAGGGGAGCCTTAAGTTACGATCCTAATTCTAAGTTGAGCTCTCCTTTTTATATACACCAAAGAAATTTGGCAGTAGATCATGGCTTTATGTTTGTTGTTATTTCAAACGGTGCCGATACATGGGGAACTGACGAAGGATTGAAAAGGTTAGATTCCCTTTATAATTATATTTACGACAAGTACAACGTAAAAAAAAGATGGATACTTTGGGCAACATCGGCCGGAGGTGTTTTATTGGCACGGTTTATTAAAGATAACCCGGACAAAGTATGTAAAGCCCTTGGGACTTTTCCTGTGTATAATTTAAGATATGAGTATTTTCATTTGAAAAGTGCTCATAGCGCTTGGGGTACCGACACTACTGAAATGAACAGAATAAATCCAATTAATTATCCCCAAGCTTTTACAAATATTCCATATCTAATTTTCCATGGAAGGAATGATACTGCTGTACCGGTAAAAATAAACTCCATCAGATTAGAGAAGGAGGTAAATAACATAGGAGGGCATGTGATGCTTCACATAGTTCCCGGTGGGCATAGTACACACAATTGGCATGTTTACGATGATAAGGTTATTATTAGATTTTTATTGAATAAATGCCCCTATCGTAAATCCTGATCGGCGATGTATAAGCCATCTTTCCAAAATAAATCACATGATATTTAAGAGACATCAAGTTCAATATTGGTTTGGAAAATCAACGGGCTTGGTTTTCGTTTGAAATCAGGAGGTGCCTATTAATTTTTCTTGACTTTGACACCATGTTATTTGTTTAATGCATAACTAATTGTTTTATTATTTTTGAAACACCGAAAAGGGTTTTCCGGCTATGGAAAGGTTATATTAGGAGCATGCCTGTACGAAAGAAAATAAACAACAGTGATATTGTCAGTTTCCAGATAATAGACAAAAGCCAGGGGAACCACCGGGTAGTTAAGACAATAGGAAGCGGCAAAGAGCAAGCTATAATTCAATCACTCTCTGAGGAAGGAAAGAAATGGATAGAAACGCACTTAGGCCAACAGGATATGTTTCTACCGGCAAATCAGGCAGAGGAAGAGAAACAGACCATAGAATATTGGGTATCTAATATTGAAGGTATCCTCTTAAGCGGTACGCAACTGGTGTTGGAAAATATATATTTATAACACCATTGGATTCGATAAGCTGGGAGACGATATTCTAAAGCATATAGTGATTGCCCGATTAAGTCGGCCTTTAAGTAAATCTGCAACCATAGCATGTCTGAAAGAGCATTTAGATGGATTTATTATTCTATAAAACCGGCCGCTTTTATAGACATATTTCCAAACAATTCGTCGCCCAACCTTAATCCAATAGACCCGTTTGACAGGGAAGATTCTCTGAATATGAACTCCTAAGTTTCTCTTTCAGTACCTCCAATCGGATTTGTTTTGCTGTATTACCTTTTCATATGCGTTACGGGGAGTTGTATTACCAACAACACAAAATCCGGGATAACCTTTTGTTGAATGTTGTTTGTGGCCAACTGAATCTTTCCAACGGGCTTTGGAAAGATTATACTACTTTATAGATCTTGGATATATTCTTTTCTGTCTCCTTATTAAAAATACAAGGTTTATCCGCAATCGTATGGAAACTCTAAAACATGGATTAACATTTAGTTGAGATTACCACTCTGAGAAATAGCATTTATCTGATTCTCATAACTTGTTATTTCACTCTTAGAGAAATTGTGACCTTGCATTGCCTGCTTTACTAGAGATTCAACTTCATTTTCTAAGCTATCATGGATCATATCAGGATAAGGCATTCCTTCACCGAGGCGTTCAGGCCATTCCCTGGATTCTGAAACTTTTTTTAAGGCGGCCTGGTATTTTTTCTGCTGAACCAACTGCAGCGCCCTCATCAATTTGACCTGTTTGTATAACAAATGTCCGTCTGTTGCTCCTTCATAGGGAAGAACATGAATATTATTCAATACTTTCTCAGCGGCTGGATATTCATCATTGCGCATCAGGCAATGGGCATAGAGCGTCGCCACAATATAATTCCCGGGATCTTTCTTAAAATATGGTTCAATAGATTGTACCGCTTCATGATATCTCTTTTGTGCTAAAAGAAATTCAGTTAAATATTTCCCATATCGCCAGTCTTCTATATTTAATGATGCCGCTTTCCTGTAATCATCTAAAATATTGGCCGTATCTGAAGTATTCCTCACTCTGGCAAGTGTTACATAAAGCGGTGCAAAGTTCGATTCCGGCGCTGTCTTTTCTAATATCTGTTCCGCCTCT
>SCQV01000367.1 GCA_004299085.1 Chitinophagaceae bacterium
TCAAGCCAATGATCATCCCTGTCCAGCATAGCCCGGTATAAGGGCTTGTCAGCCCAATAGCGCCAGTTTTGTGCATTAGTGATCGCTTTTATTTCACAAATATTGTCATACTTGCTCCACATCTGCCTGCTGACCTCACCATGCAGTTGACTGACGCCATTAGCCAGGTGAGACAAACGCAGGGCGGCCAAAGAATGGTTGAATTTATGGTCGGTATTTCCGGTAATCTCACGGATTGTTTCTACCGGAATCCCATTAAAATAACTCATTTCCTCGCACAATTTCATATCGTGCTTTTCATTACCTGCTTCTTCCGGGGTGTGCGTAGTAAATACCATTTTTTTTCTTACATCTTCTACCGTACCATATTTCCTATAAAGGTAAAATGCAGCGCTTACCGCATGGGCTTCGTTCAGATGATACAAATCCGGATTAAAGCTTAGCTTATCCAGCAACGTGGCTCCACCGATACCCAGCAGCATAAACTGGGCTATTTTGGTGGCAGCATTATCATCATACAATCTGTGACAGGTAGTGCGTGAGAGATAATCGTTTTCAGGTAAATCAGTGGATAGAAGAAATAAAGGAGCCGTTTTAAAAACCTCCGGATCCAGATAATAGGCTTTTATCCAAACCGGATTATCATGAATGATTATTTGAAAACGAATGCCGGTATCTTCCAGAAAATTGTACGATTTCTCCACCCACGCCACCCGCAAGGACTGATCGTTATTACGTTCCTGATCATAATATCCCTGTTTCCACAAAATGCCGATACCGACAAGATGCTGCCTGAGCTCGTAGGCGCTGCGCAAATGCGAACCCGATAAAAATCCCAGCCCACCGCTATATATTTTTAAAGGCTGGTGGATAGCATATTCCATAGAAAAATAAGCTATCTTCTTTTGAAAACGTTCATCCGCCTTGTACGGCAATTCAAAGTTTGTAAAATCCATTGAGTTTAAATATTTAAGAGGCGCAATATAATGGTAAAAATATTATTTCCGCAAAAGACAGTCGGCTGTTCCACGTTCATTTCCCCGTTTGACCATCATTTTATGTAATTTTGCAAAAAATAAGTAAGATGAGCAGAAAAGGGAAAGTGCTGGTAGCAATGAGTGGCGGTATTGACAGTACCGTTACGGCTTTAATGCTGAATGACGAAGGTTATGAAGTAGTGGGCATCACTATGAAAACATGGGATTATTCTACTTCGGGCAGTAAGAAAAAAGAAACCGGTTGCTGCAATCTTGATTCTTTTAATGATGCCCGTGCAGCCGCTGTGGAACACGGATTCCCGCATTTTGTATTAGACCTTCGCGATGAATTCGGTGATTTTGTCATTGATAATTTTGTAGATGAATATATGGCCGGACGCACACCCAATCCGTGTGTGCTGTGCAATACCCATATTAAATGGGAAGCATTATTAAAACGCGCCGATGGTTTAGGTTGTGATTTTATTGCCACCGGGCATTATGCCAATATCCGGCAGGTAGGCCTGCCTACCGGACAGGCAGGCGGACGGTATGTCGTTTCCAAAGGTTTGGACGAAACGAAAGACCAAAGCTACGTATTATGGGGAGTAAGGCAGGAATGCCTCGCGAGAACGATTTTACCATTAGGAAAATACCGTAAAACGCAAATACGCCAGATGGCTTTGGATTATGGTTATCCTGAA
This sequence comes from Chitinophagaceae bacterium, assembly GCA_004299085.1. Taxonomy (GTDB): domain Bacteria; phylum Bacteroidota; class Bacteroidia; order Chitinophagales; family Chitinophagaceae; genus FW021-bin31. The sequence continues at coordinate 1,682 of SCQV01000367.1, forward strand.
TTGGCAAAGAAGAGTGAAAGCTATGAAATATGTTTTGTGCCCGATAATGATTACCGGAATTTTCTGAAGCATAAAGTAACCGGACTGGAAGAAAGAGTAGCGGATGGGAATTTTGTCTGGATTGACGGGACTGTCGTTGGTAAGCACAAAGGTTATCCTTTTTATACAATCGGCCAGCGGAAGGGCTTAGGAATAGCTTTAGGCAAGCCGGTATTTGTTATAGAAATTATTCCTGAAACGAATACGGTAGTTCTTGGAGATGAAGCTGACTTAGATAAAAAGCAGATGTGGGTTTATAAGCTGAATCTGCAAAAGTATGAGAGCATTCCGGAGGGTATGGAAGCCGTTACTAAAATACGCTATAAAGATAAAGGTACCTTAAGCCGGATTTATCATGAAGATGACATGCTTCGGGTAGATTTTTACAATAAAGCCAAAGGTGTTGCTCCCGGACAGTCTGCCGTATTTTATGAAGGCGATGATGTAATAGGCGGAGGCATCATACAGAGAGCTGCTACTTCATCAAATGAAAAGAGACAGATAACCATTACGGCTGATGAATAAAAAGAGATAATATGCTTTATGAATAACGTACCACATTTCTATTCAATATTCTCTCAATGTATCAGCGATTATCATCAAATCCATGATATTCATCAACGCATTAATCATTCTCTAAACAATTCCTTTCCGGATAATTCTTTGGAATATTTGCTATACCGGAAAAATCATATTGACAATGTACAATGGGATTTGGAAGACCTGATTCGTGATCCGAAAATTTTACCTGAAAAAGCTTTGCAACTGAAACGCCGCATTGATAAAAGTAATCAGGACAGAACGGATATAGTGGAAAAGATAGATGATCTTTTTCTGGGAAAGTTTAAGGATATTTCACCGGAAAAAGATGCCCGGATCAATACCGAAAGTATTTCCTGGGCATTAGACCGTTTATCCATTCTCGCTTTGAAAATCTATCACATGCAATTGCAGACAGAAAGGAAAGATGCCGGTGAAAGCCACCGGAAAAGCTGTCTTAAAAAGTTATCTATATTAGAAGTACAAAAAAAGGATCTGATACAAGCCATCCATGAATTAATGGAAGATATAGCTGCCGGTAAAAGGATGATGAAAGTTTATCGCCAAATGAAAATGTACAATGATCCTGCTTTAAATCCCGTCCTTTATTCTTCAAAGAAAAAATCATGAACCTGCTGGTCATTCGCTTGTCTGCCATGGGGGATGTGGCTTTAACGCTTCCTGTCCTGCGTTCTGTTTTAGAAAGATATCCGGATGTCCATCTTACATTGGTCACCAGAGAACAATTCCTCCCTTTTTTTGAAAATACCGGGAGACTCAAAGTGGTAGTCGCAGACGTCAAAGGGAAGCACAAAGGAATACCCGGGCTGTTCAGGTTATTTCAGGAGTTAAAAAAAAATGGGGAAATCAATGCCGTCATTGATCTGCATCATGTATTAAGAAGCCAGGTTTTATCCTTTTTCTTCAGGACGGCGGGCACCTCAGTTTTTAAAATAGACAAGGGGCGAACAGAAAAGAAACGATTAACAAGGAAGAAGAATAAAATATTCAAACAGTTAAAACATACTACCCAACGATACGCGGAGGTGTTTGAGAGAGCTGGATTTCCGGTGAAGACGTCAGTGCATAAAAACTATTTCAATAAAGCCGGAATCCCTGAACAATTTTTACAGGAAAATAATTTACTTCCCAAAAATACGAAATGGATTGGCATAGCTCCTTTCAGCAAACACCGTGAAAAGATGTGGCCACTGCCGAAAATGGAGCAGGTGATTCAATATTTCAGCGATAAGAATGTAAAGATTTTTCTGTTTGGAGGAGGGGAAAATGAAATCAACCGGTTAAATAGTTTTCAAAAATATCCAACCGTTTTTATAGTCGCAGGATTGTTGCCTTTGCATCGGGAACTGGCATTAATCAGGCAATTGGATGTAATGATCAGCATGGACAGCGCCAACATGCATATAGCAGCGCTCAGTGGAATCCCCGTCGTATCAATATGGGGCGCCACGCATCCCTACGCGGGATTTGGGCCATTAAATGACAATGAGCAGTATATCATACAAATACCTTATGAAAAATTAGACTGCCGTCCCTGTTCAGTTTTCGGAAACAAGCCCTGCTGGCGCGGAGATCATGCCTGTATGGAATGGATCATGCCGGAAGAGGTAATAAAAATGGCAGAAAATATGTTAAATAACCATCGGCAATAAATACAGCGCAAATGAAACGAACAGCTACTTTAATAGGTGCAACCGGACTAATCGGGGGACATCTTTTAGATATCTTAAGAACGGACGTATCTTTTGAGAAAATCAATCTGATTGTCCGAAGGCCATTAGATATTGATTATCCCAATGTCACGGTAAAGGTGATTGATTTTAATAACCAGGATCAATTTAGAAAAGCATTGGAAAACACAGAGGTGTTTTTTTGTGCAATCGGAACAACCAGGAAAAAAGTAAATAATGACAAAAACGCTTATCGAAAAATAGATTACGATATACCCATCCATGCAGCAACGATTAGTAAAGAACTGGGTTGTTCACAGTTCGTAATAGTTTCCTCAGTGGGTGCCGACAGCAGCAAAAAAAATTTTTATCTACGATTCAAAGGCGAGGTTGAAGATCGTCTTAGAGAGCTTAATTTTCCTTCTCTGCTGATATTCAGGCCTTCCCTTTTGTTGGGTAAACGCTCTGAGAAACGGTTGTGGGAGAATGAGGGGCAATCAGTTATGAAGGCCATTTCTTTTTTGCTTCCCCAAAGATATAAGCCGGTTCAGGCAGCTCAGGTTGCCAGGGCTATGGTAGAAGCGGCCAAGAAATATCCGCCGGGCGTGAATATTTACTATTACCGGGAAATAATGAACAATCAATCATAAACATTGAAGACAAGAAGGGACAAATAAATCAGACATCGAAAAGCAAATTTTATTATCTCTGATTTACTGATGTCTGATTTGAAGCAATTATTCTTCAATTGGAAAGAACAGGAAATCAGACATCGAAAAATTATTCAGCACAGATCTTACATCTTAAATCAAAGATCATAGATTAAATCAGACATCAGGAAATCAGACATCACAAAATTATTCATCACAGATCTTAAATCAAAGATCATAGATTAAATCAGACATCGAAAGATTATTCAGCACAGATCTTACATCTTAAATCAAAGATCATAGATTAAATCAGACATCAGGAAATCAGACATCGAAAGATTATTCAGCACAGATATTACATCTTAAATCAAAGATCACAGATTAAATCAGACATCAGGAAATCAGATATCATAAAATCCCTAAACGCATTTAATATTCAATTTTCAACTCTCAGTATTCAATATTCAACTCCATCAATCCTACAATGAAATTCCTCTTTTCCATGGAATAAAATCGTCCTGGCCTAATTGCATCGCTTTGGTATCAAACTCGCCACTTGCAAGATGAATAACATATTCCATAATCTCCTCTCCTACTTCTTCAACAGTTTTGTTTCCCGTAATGATAGTACCGGCATTAATATCAATAATATCCGGCATACGCCGTGCCAGCGCCTCGTTCGTAGCTATTTTTACCATAGCAGATACCGGGTTGCCGGTTGGGGTTCCTAATCCCGTAGTAAATAATTGTACTGAACATCCCGCTGCCGCCATTCCGGTGGTAGCTTCCACATCATTGCCAGGCGTGCAAAGTAAATTCAATCCGGACTCAGTAGCATATTCAGGATAACCTAAGGCGCCTACAACCGGAGACGAGCCTCCTTTACGGGCAGCACCCGCGGATTTGATAGCATCGGTGACTAATCCATCCCGGATATTTCCCGGGGAAGGGTTCATGGATAAATCAGAGCCAACGGCAGTGGCGCGTTTCGCATACTCTTTCATCAGTTTGCTAAACCTTTCTCCCACTTCATCGCTTACGCTGCGGTCAATCATTTCCTGCTCCACCCCGCAAAGCTCCGGAAATTCCGCCAGCACTATTTTACCTCCCAGCGCTACCAAAAGGTCAGAAAAGTGGCCTACCGCCGGATTGGCAGAAATGCCGCTGAATCCATCTGATCCACCGCATTTTACCCCTACTGTTAACTTGCTCAATGGAGCAGGCCTGCGTTTCATTTTGTTGACCTCCATCAATCCCAGGAATGTCTTCCGCATAGCCTGGCTAAGCATCTTATATTCACTGCCCCATTTCTGCTGCTCGAAGATCAATAATGGCTTATCAAAAGAAGGATTGCGCTTTTTTATTTCATCCTGTAAAATGGAAACCTGCGCATGCTGACAGCCTAAGCTTAAAACCGTGATTCCAGCCACATTCGGATTATTACAATAACCGGCAAGTAAAGCGCAGAGATTATTGGAATCCTCGCGGGTGCAACCACAACCGCCTTCATGAATAAGGAATTTGATGCCATCTACATGATCGAATACATGACGTGCTGACTCCGCCGCTTCTTTTTCCGGAAGATCTAAAGAACGGATCAGAAAGTCATTATCGCCGCTCCGATAGGCTTCCACTAATTCTTTGACCACATCGCGATATACTTCCGGCCTGGCATAGCCTAATTCTTTCAGCATGGCATCTTTCATCACATTCATATTCCTGTTTTCGCAGAAAACCATAGGAATCACCAGCCAGAAATTACGGACACCCACCTGACCATCGCTGCGGTGATAGCCCATAAAAGTGGTTTTCTTCCAACGGCTGACATCAGGAGCATGCCAGTGAAATTCTTTAGTTCGCCCATGATACTCGCTGGTCGCATGTTTCACGTTTTCAGTAGAAATTAACCCGCCCTTATCAATGGGTTTCATCACCTTTCCCACTATCACGCCATACATTTTAATATTATCCCCCGGTTCTAATTTCTCCACGGAAAATTTATGCTTTTGAGGAATGTTGTTCATCAATGGGAAAGGCTCGCTTTTGTAATCAATTTCTTCGCCTTTGTTTAGATCCGTTAACGCCACTAAAATATTATCAGCCGGATGGATCTGGAGATATTTTTTCATTATGAGTTTAATAAATTTTTGCAAAGTTCATAGAAATTTTCCGGAAATTGTAATAGGATATTAGCCTATACTTATTTTATTTTAGCATAATCATTCACTTATGGATGCTTTTTATTGATCCATGATTGATACTGTATTTTTATCCATGACCAGAATACCAGGTCGGAAGCAGTGCGGGCCAATTCATAAGAAGGCCGGAATTTGTATAAGAATAATGCCAAAGAATCCCCCCCGAGGCCGGTCAACTGATGAACCAAATCGGGCGTATAACGGGAATTGATAAAAGCCTGCTTTTCAAATCCCGGATACATCTTTCCAAAATGTCTTTTCTCCCGGTTCTTTTTAGAGAAGAATGTAAATGGATTTAAGGATATTCCAAACGCATCATTATAATTCGGATTGGGAACATCATAAACACTATGCGCATTTGAGCTGACAAGAGGTGTTTTGGGCTGATCCAAATAATGACTGAATGTCTCAATCCGGTCCAACGAATCTCTTTCATAAGGGGTAAGCGCTTTTATCTCCACTTCCGTAAGGGTATGGCTCCGTGGAATAAGTCCTACCTCGTGTATAATCCGGGTAAGCCTTAATGGGATAACGTAACTTTTAGTATAAAAGCCTATGAAGCTGTAGGTTATCGTATCTCCGCCTTTAGCGTTGATACGATAAAATCCCGATGAATCCGTCAGCGCAGCTTCGCCGGTTGATTTGTCTAAAACTGTCGCCAGGTATAGGGGAGATTGAGAAACGCCGTCTTTAACTGTACCGGTAATGAGTACTTGTGCGCTTACAGCCAAAGGGAAAATGACACCACAAAAAAAAGTTAGCCATAGAACTCCGGCAGGGACATACCCCCTGACTTTTCCCATTTCCATTCAATGAAAGTAGGAAAAGAAATGAAAATGTTTTGTTAAAACAGGTTATAAGCTGAGTGAGCCTTCTCCTAATTCAACTATTTTCTTCACAGCATGCTCATGGAACGGGCTGGGAGGCATGGGTACATTAGTGATATTTTCTTTTGTGGTGATAGAAACTTTCTGAACCGGTTGTTCCTGCTGCGTGATGAGCCATACGTTTGCTTTCCCGCTCCACGAGCTTGTACCGGCATTTTGATTCAATTCAAAGTTAAATGTATGATTGCCTGTACTCTCATTTTCCGGCAACATAAAAGAATAGACGCTCCATACACCCTTTTGTTCCTGCCTGGTGGCTTTCACCTCTTTGCCATCCACCATCAATTTTCCATCAGGAAACGCCTTCCCCTGATAAGAACTATCCGGATGAAGAAACACGACAAAGCGGGGAGTGATATCATTTTTAGAGAAATCCAGCGTGCTGTTTACTGATGAACCCGTAAATGATAAGCTTTTCGATTGCAGTATTTCAGGATGCTCTTTGTTGGTGACGGAAAGGCTATTAAGCGCTTCTTCGTGACCGTTGATCTTAGCTGTTGAGATAAATTCAGGATTTAACAATCTTACATTCTTACCTGCCTTTAAGATGTTCATTTCAACATGATCTCTGTCTTCTGATTGAACGCTAAAAGTAACTCCCGCCAATAAAGGTTTTTTGGCAGAATCCACCGGATACACTTCATATACGGCAGTTTCATAACCGTCTAAAGGAATATCAATCGTAGCGCCGGTAGAATACAAATCAGGAGAAATCCAATGAGTGGGATAAACACATTCCAGCACCAGTGAGCTGGCATTTGGATCCATGCCATCTGCTGCATTTAATTTTATCTGGATGTGTTGATTTTTTATTTCAGGATTACGAACTGCAATAATTCCTTTATTTCCATCATAATGTACATATCCATAAGCTTGTCCTTTTGCAGGATCACCCCCCGTCATGAACGTGTGATCGAGGATGGGGAAACGGTTTTCTGCCCATTTTAAAGATTTACTTAATGCATTCCATTCACCTTTATTCAGCAAGTCGGGCGAGATATATAATTCATACATCGTAACGCCTCTGCCGAAATAAAACATGGCATCATCCGTAAATTTATTCAACGGATCATCTGTTCCGCCAATTTCATTCAAGGTGCCTTTAATAATACCATGTGTCATTAAATTGGAAAGCGGAAACCATTCATCTAAATGATGAAAATCATTATACAATACGATATCTTTATATGTCATGGATGCATCACGTTGATTGACGGAAGGAATATCTGCAAAACCAAAATCATAGCCTTGCATCCATATCTGGTTAGCATGTTCCAGCCACCACGGGCTCAACCAGGTACCCGAAGTAATATTCAGATACACAGCAGGATTTATTTTTCTCACTGCTTCGCAATCTGAAAAAAGAGAATCTAAAAGTGCATGACGCGAATATATACCTATAGGATGTCCATGAGCAGGATCGCTGCAGGAAAACTGAAGGCCATCCCATTTGAAATAGCCCACACCATCATTGCGAACCATATTGGTGGTACGTTCTTTAAATAAGGCGCTGTATTTTTTACCACCGATGCACATCATGTCATTACCCGTTACTTCATAACCATGATCGCGCATCCAGTCAATCCGGTCCTGCCTGAAAGAATATCCGCCGGTAGGCCCGTACCAGATTCCCAGGGTAGTTCCTAATGTTTTTAATTCATCAGAAATAGGTTTCAGTCCATGAGGGAAGGTGGATTTCCTCAACTGCCAGTCACTTTGATGCTTATCCCATCCGTCATCCAGTACAAAAGCATCCAGATGAATACCATAAGGTTCTATCATATTCTTTTTAAATTCCTTAATGATAGTCATGATATTTTTTTCATTCATAATATGCTCGGGCGCTACATCCTTGAATGCAGGAGAACGCAAATCATACCAGGAGTTGTACAATGCATAGGGCCTGTCCGGAGTATATTTTATATCCGGAAGGTAATTATAAAACCATCTTTTTACATAATGATCAGGTGCTAATCCTTCCACAACCCATTTACTATTGACCCAATCCCTTTTTACTACAGTACCCATCATCTCTTTGCAATGAAGATTAAAATGTCCATCCTGTTCTTTTACAGTGGTAGTGGCAGCCGGATATTCCACCCCGAAGAAAACACCACCATGTGCAAAATCCAAAGCACAAGGTTGCCCGAAAGCACCTTGTTTAATAATCCTTCCATTGGATAATGGTGACTTGTTTTCCGTTTCCATCACAGAATAATCAGAGCTTCCTAATCCGCGTACTTCTAACGCGTTTCCTCCATTACCGCCATTGGCAGCGCTTACTATTCCATCACGTGAAATAAACTGATCCAGCCAGTTGCTCCCATTGATGGTATCACGCACAGAAACTTGCCTGCGGGAATAAAATTTACCCGGTAAAAGCTGATAAGTGAATTTTAGCTGAATAGTATTTTCTCTGTTAAACGGGGTAAAAAATAATTCTAATTCTTTACCCCCACCCGGTACATCAACAAACTGATAAGACTGGTACTGGTAATCTTTCTTAGTAAAAGCAATAGCCACATTGGCATTTACCTGTCTTCCGGGCGCAGACCAATCGTTCCACATCATTTTAAGTGCAAAGTTTCCATCAGTGGCTACACCGTCATTTGCATTATTATATTTTGCCAGCCAGGCACTTTGGCCTTTCAACAAATCGCCGGCCAGCATGTCATTTTTAATAAATACCTGCTGCGATACTTCATCGTTTGACAAAGAGAAAATTTTAACTCCTTCTTTTTCCTGAACAGAAGTTTGTACAGATTGAGCATAGATACTTTGTGTGAAAAAAATGAATAACAGGCAAGAGGCACCCGTGTAAATCTTCTTAAGCATGATATAGATTTTGTTTTGATAAATGAAAGACCGGCCAAATCAATATAATGATGAATCAGGTGTAAATATAATCAGCTTAAAGAAGAAATAAAGAATAAAATTATGTCAAACGATTGACTAACTCGGATTTAACCAATGTCGTATTTGTTTATGGGTAAGTCAATGCTCTTTAGTTAATAAGAAACGACATTGTCATAGTGAGCGAAGTCGAACCATCGCGCCGTTGACAACACCCTTCGACTACGCTCAGGGTGACAAAATCCCTAACTATAACGACATTTGAATAGTAAATCAATGCCGTTTAGTTAATAGGAAACAAAATTGTCATGGTGAGCGAAGTCGAACCATGGTGCCGTTGACAACACCCTTCGACTACGCTCAGGGTGACAAAATCCCTAACTATAACGACATTTGAATAGTAAATCAATGCCGTTTAGTTAATGGGAAACAAAATTGTCATGGTGAGCGAAGTCGAACCATG
>SCQV01000039.1 GCA_004299085.1 Chitinophagaceae bacterium
GGTTGCATCTTTGGTGAATACGTCAATTTTAAAATCCTTATATATGCGAAATACCATTAAAAACCTCGATCCCGCTCTCATGAAGGAATTTTCCTCTCAAATCAGGGGAAAGGTCATCCTTCCAAATGATCCCAATTACGAAGATGCACGCAAAGTGTATAATGCCATGATCAGCAAACATCCGGGAATGATTGTAAAGTGTGCAGATGTGGCTGATGTCGTCTATGCAGTTAATTTTGGCAGAACAAATAATTTATTGGTAGCCGTCAGAGGCGGTGGCCATAATGCCGGTGGCTTAGGCATCTGTGATGATGGTTTGGTTATTGATTTGTCCGGATTGAAATTTGTTCGTGTGAATACGGACAAGAAAACGGTCAGAGTGGGTGGGGGTAATTTATGGGGTGAAGTGGATCACGCCACTCATCTTTTCGGCCTGGCAGTGCCCGGTGGAATAATTTCTACAACCGGTGTGGGCGGTTTAACGCTGGGCGGAGGCATAGGCCATTTATCCAGGAAGTACGGGCTTAGCATAGACAATTTGCTGGAGGCTGATATGGTTTTGGCTGACGGAAACTTTGTTACCGTTAGCAATACCCAATATCCCGATTTGTTTTGGGCTATTCGCGGTGGCGGCGGAAACTTTGGGATTGTCACCTCTTTCAAATTTCAGGCTCATTCGGTTAAAAATATTTTCGGTGGACCTACTTTATGGCCGCTTGAAAGGACTGAAGAAATCATGGAATGGTATCATGATTTTATCAACTCTGCTCCTGACGATCTGAATGGCTTTATAGCGGTCATGGTGATACCGGGGCCTCCATTCCCCGCAGAATTACACCGTAAGAAATTTTGTGGAATAGTCTGGTGTTATACCGGCGATCAGGCTAAAGCGGAAGAAGTGTTCAAGCCCGTACTTTCTAAACAACCGATATTTCAGCACTTAGGTATGATGCCTTATCCTGCCATACAAACGCTGTTCGACGGACTATTCCCACCCGGACTGTACTGGTACTGGAAAGCAGATTTTTTTAATGAGATGGACATTGAAGTACGAAAGAAACATTTTGAATTTGGTTCAAAGATTCCCACTCCGCTTTCCCAGATGCATTTATATCCCATAAGCGGAGCGGCAGGCAAACCAGGGAAAGAAGAAACCCCCTGGGCTTACCGTGATGCCAAATATGCCGGTGTGATCATTGGGGTAGATCCTGATCCGGCGAATACAGATAAAATAAAGAATTGGTCTAAGGATTATTGGGAAGCTATTCATCCTTATTCATCGGGGGGCGCTTATCTAAACTTCATGATGAATGAGGGACAGGATAGAATAAAAGCGAGCTATAAGCACAATTATAAACGGCTGGTTCAGATCAAAAAGAAATATGATCCGGATAATTTCTTCAGCGTCAATCAGAACATTTTGCCGGAAGATGCTTAAGAATAAATGATGCAGCGGGGCTGTAGTCAGCCCTTCGTCAACTTCGTTACTGCAAACTGAATTCCGACAGATTTCTTAATTTGAAACCGGATGCTGCACTTGTCTGCATAGCTTTTAAAATGTCCGTTGTATCCATTTCTACTTTTTCATAGATGGTTTTTCCGTCTTTTAAAAGCAAATCGGGACTGGTGTAAACAATTCGCTTAAATGCTTTTAATGCATCAGAAGCATTATTGTAATTCCCTTTTTGCACTTCTTCCTGCAATTTATTATAGGAAGCAGAAACATCCGGTATGTTAAACCAATCATCCCGATCCTTTGCAGAGGAAATTTCAAATACCATATAAGGATAATCTTCTATTGCGTTGCCGTCTTTTCCTACAAGCCTGAAATCTTCTTTATCAATGATTAAATCGCCGGCATTAATTTCATCTTTATTCGCTCTTATAACCACGAAATACCCTGTTTTTACTTTATCTAATTCTATATTTATGCCTATTTCTAAAACGGTGTCATCATTGCTTCCCGTTAACAAGGCAATGCCATCTTCCAAAGGTTTTATATAAGGCAGCGCTGTGCTTATAAAGGAAACCCCTCCCAGCGAAGACATGCCGGATAATAAATTAATAAAAGGGGCAGCCAGGTCCGCTTCTTTAATTGAAAACAGGCCCACTTCCATTTTGACATCAGCACCCCGGTAAGGAACCGGACCTAATAATCTCCGGTTTAAATTTACGACCCTGTCAATTCTTGCACCGTCTAACTTTTCTAAATTACCGGGAGTTGTTACATAATTAAAGCTTGCCGGTTTACCTGCAAGATGTGCGACTTCGATATGACTATGAACTGTTGCATAAAATTTTGCAAGCCCCTTTCTTACATTTACTATTCGCATTGATTTTAGAATAATACTAAGGTATTCTTCATTCGGGTTCAGAATTTTGACCTCAGGATTACCCGGTGTGTTTTCAATGGGCAGTTGAGAATAAAACCAGTCCTTGGTCTTGTTTGTAAAAATGTTCGCTAACCATCCCATAATTTTTGTTTTTAGTATGATTAAAAAGTAAGATTATGCGCTTTAAAAACGGATGCTGCCCAAATCCATGCTGAAAATTCTTTAACTGCATTGATTTCAGTTCTATAAAAAGAAAATCCCAGCACATTTTCCCCATAATCAATGAGAGCGGAACCTGAATCTCCGGGATTTGTAATAGGATTTGTAAGGACCTTTACCTGATTATACGGGTCGAAATACATAATGTCCGGAGACCAGCCAATCACATTGGTATCTGTTTTGGCTCCTTCCTTGTTCATAAAATAACATTTTTCAAATTCTCTTGGAGTCGTTCCCTGCAATGGGCCTTTGGCATTAAGAATATCCGCGATTTGTGATTCCGTTACATCTAATCGTACAAAACAACTATCACTGATATGATGAACGGATATAACTGTGCCTGCTATCCCATTTATTTTGACCTTTGTTTTCCCGACTTCCACATAAGAATTTGGAAAGCAATGTAAACAAATGGTAACTCCAAAAATGCCCTGACTGTTTTTCGTATATACACCGGCGAGTGACTTAACCACATCCCCTTCTTGTAAAAAGACCTTATGAGGAGTAGTCGGGCAATAACAGGTAAATACTTTTTTAGGTGGCTTGCAAATAATCATGGGCCATTCGGCATTCTCAATACCATATCGCAAAACTTGTGGTTCAAACGTATTTAAGACCTGCTCTTCAAAAACTTCCGTACTCAAACCTGTTGATTCTCTTAAATCTTTAAATGCAGGAATTAACTTACTTCCTCTCCCCGAAAATCCAAAAGTTTTCCGGTTTGCCATAGAGTTTTTCATTTTTGAATGCCATATTCCATATCCTGAATTTATAGATTTTTCGGTGTTGTTTTTTGAAGCATCCATATAGACGGGTTCTTCTGAAGTGAAAGTAGGGTCAAATACCAAAAGACAATATTTATTATTCCCGAGGCAAAGCAAATATTTTTCCAGGTGAGTATTTAAAGAAGGATAATTGGAAATATTTTTAACCGCTTTAGGGTACAGCTTGTTGGATAAGTCCGGAGACTCCAGCAGGGTTTGCCAGGTAGTAGTTATGAGCATAGGATTTGCAAAAGCAAATCCGCCTAAAGCATTATTTAAATGGTCAAACTTTGGGCTGTTCCAAAAGCTCCCGGATTGTCCTGATTCCCCCAAAAAGTTATTTGCAAAATCGTCTATTATCATTGCTGCAAGTTTACATTCTTTGGGTGTGTTCATAGGGTTACCTGCGACGTTTCAGGTATTGACGAAGGCAGGGATATTTTATAATTGTCTGCCCGGTACTACAGCCGGGCTTTGTTCGTTGATCCTGAACTACTGCTGATAGGAGCACATAGCCGATGTTTTAATGCCGTACCCCGCTTGCAGCAATATTTTTATAGAATTAGGTATTTAAAGCACGTTACCCAGGTTTTAGGGTCTTCTTTCTTTGTCTTAAAACAAAGAAAGAAGCAAAGAAAATTCAAGACTGACGAAAAATAACTAAAATTTGCTCCATTCCGCTACGGAAAATAATGCTCCGATTGGCTTGTACTCTGTAACGAGCCTTTGTATTGCTCTGCATTAGCCTATATCCAATCATATTTTCCGTTTAACGCTCCATTCCGCAAATTTCTTAACGTCATTTTTCTAAGGTCGTCCAAGCAAAGCTCTGATCTCCCTGCATAACGAGAACTAAGTACCTAATTCTATATTTTTATTTTTGTTGTGCGTTGGTGCTTCCTGTCCCACTTTTTATTTCTTCTTCTTTCCCTGAACTTTCTTTTTTAATATCTGAACTGATGCTACTGAAATTATAGCAAACTTTTTCCATTTGTCTTTATGTTTGAATGGGATCTGGACCCACTCTTTCATCGGCTTGCCTTCCATCGGTTCAAAAAGTTTTGTTCCTTCCAGGCTTAAAGCTTCCTCTGATAGTTCTTTTGAAAGTTTAACTACAATGTTGTCTTTCCAAAACATTGCAGCAGATTTTCCGTTCGGAGTTTTCATGCACAAAGATCCAAACATTTTCCCCCTTTCTACTTCTGGAATTTCAGAAGTCAACTGGATAAAAAATTCTTCTGCCTTTGTCATGCTTGTTTCCTTTTCATCATTTTTGCTGCAATAAATGCAAATAGTCCCAAAATTAAGCCGGAGATTATGCCTACAACCGGACCTGTCATTAGCATCATTAGTTTGGGCGAGTCAGGCATGGGCATTTTCTTCATCATCGCGGCTTCTTTTGCGTGGTTTGAAATGTACTGGTCAAATAAAACTATGTGTACTGCTGTAATCCAAATCGAATTTACAATACTAACCAAAAAACCATGTAAAAAATATTTTGATGAATAGCTTTTTGCAATGATATAAGCACAAATTATAAAAATGACCAACCAGCAAAATGGCTCAAGATGAGAGGGAATAAAATAAACGGTTGCAAATGCCATAGCCAAGCCGAACAAAGAGAGCTTAAAAATTAAACCCCATTTCATATAATTTAGTTTTTGATGTCATTGTTTTTAAACCCAAATTTTGCTGTAGCAAAATTTCTGCGAAGCAGTGACGAAAAAATGGCTTCTTTACCATTTTTTGTCAGGGTTAACCCCGACAAGCTATGCTTCGTCGGCCTTTTAGGCAGATTTTGCAGCCAACTGCAAAATCTGGGTTAAAATTTACGAGCCGTCACGTCCGCATGACATATCACGCCTCACCCTATTGGCAATAGTTTCCCCAGACAAAAAAGGAATAAAGATAGGGTTTCTCTAAAAACCTTATTTTTAGCTTTATTTAACCACGAATAGCACGGACCTGCCGGCAGGCTGGTTTTCACGAATCTATGGGTGGTTTTTAGAGATGCCTGTATATTATTTTATTGAATTATGTATATAAAGCGCGTAACCCTGATTTTAGAATGTTCTTTCTTTGGCTTGAACCAAAGAAAGAACCAAACCTTGCCTGCTGGCTAGGCAGGGAAAATTCAAGTGCTGACGAAAAATGATTAAAATTTGCTCCATTCCGCTACGGAAAATAATGCTCCGGTTAACATTTGGCCAAGATGAACTTTTCCTTTACTCAGCATCTACTCAAATCCAACCATATTTTCCGTTTAACGCTCCATTTTTCAAATTTCTTAACCCACGCCTTAGGCGGGGCGGGCTGTCATTTTTCTTATGCTTGCGCTGAAGCTTTAGCATAGGCGCAAGGTCGTTTAGGCAAAGCCCTGTATTCATTGAGCCACGAGAGCTAAATACATAATTCTATATTTATTTTTCATTTTATCCTGATCCGGCCATTAGGAAATTTATTGCCCTTCAGTTGGTGGCGTAATGGTATAACCCAGTTGCTTAACGATAGACATATTATCATAATAATCTACTTCCATCGCTATTTTTTCATCTTCTATTTTGAAGACAGAATTGAATGGAACCGTAATGGTTTTGCCCGATTTATTTTCGGAAGAAATGTTTCCCCAGAGCAAAACCCAGTCCCCTTTTTGATTGCCATCTTTTACGCTTACGGAAAATTTGACAAAATATTGAATGTTCCAATTAGTTACTGTGGAATCAAGCTTTTGCTGCATTTGTATCATCTGATCCACATTCGCTGAATCCCCGTATCCGGGGCCATAATCTATTCCATCCGGTTTGAAATACTGGCGTGCCTTATCAAAATCTTTGTCAACCAAAAATGCCTGCATGAAATCAGCTACCATGTTGACATCTCTGTCAGCATTTGGATTAAGAGCAAACCCGTCATTGATATTGCTTACATGATCTGCCTGAGCATGCAGGCTGGGTGAGATGAAAATGAATATCAGCAGGCATGCTGATAATTGGAGCATTGTCTTTTTCATGGTGTTTGAATTTTTGAGGTTATTAAATAATGAGGCGAGTAACCTTTGTAGTGGTTAAGATTTTTAAAGGCAATCATGATAATGGGGCTCAAGTGCTTCACATAGTTCCTTTTGAATATCTTATTTTAATAAACCTTTGGATATGTTTTACAGACTATAAATATTCCCATGCCGCTCTCATCTCTCAAAATTAATTCATCCATCTCCCCAATCCATCCTTCTTTTCCCTGAAAATCCATCAGGAAAAACCCTGATTATTTTCATGTTTTTTCTGATATAAATAGTTGTTATCTTTAGCAACTTATCTATCATTATATGATCACTGTTGCGCTTGCGGATGACCATAAAATATTCTGTGATTCTTTGGTCGCGCTGATCAATGACCTGGATGATTTTGAAGTGATATGGACGGTACATGACGGAGCGGAAGCCATTGAAAAGTTGTCAGTTGATGAAAACCTGCCGCAGATACTGCTGCTGGATATTAATATGCCGGTCAAAGACGGGCTGGAAGTAGCGCGATGGATGGATGAAAATAAAAAGCCGGTGAATGTGCTGGTGCTGACGATGGAAGAAGATGATACCAATATCATCAGAATGTTACAGTATGGAGTTAAAGGTTATCTGCTGAAAAGCGTAAGTGCCGATGAGCTGTTTCATGCGCTGCATTCCGTAGCAAAGTATGGCTTTTATTATACGCCGGAGATCACGCGCCAGATAGGGAAGCAGATCGGGAGGAAAGCAAAAGATCAGATACCTGAACTGAAGGAACGGGAGAAGGAATTACTGCAACATCTCTGTTCCGATATGAGCTATTCCGAAATTGCGCAAAAGATGTTCTTGAGTGAATCTACGGTGGATACTTACCGCGCCAGCCTGTTTGAAAAATTCAACGTAAGAAACAGGATCGGTCTTTTGCTCAAAGCCAACAGCCTGGGCCTTGTAAAACTTTAACCTTCCTCACAGGGAATATCTATGATCAGGCAGCTTCCATTCCCCGGTGAAGACTGGATATTCATCACGCCTTTAAGATAAGATACACGGCTTTCGATGTTTTTTAACCCGATCCCCGAAGCTTTTTGAGCCGGGCTGAAGCCGATGCCATCATCCCGGATTATGATGCATATTTTGTGATCCTGCGTTTCCATAGAAATATGAATGGCTTTTGCCTTGCTGTGTTTTGCTGCATTCAATACCAGCTCGCTGATGATCCTGTATAAGTTTAATTGAAAGTCCCCGTTTAGCACCGTTGTAATGTCCGGTCTGAATTCGATCTTCACCGGATAGATATTTCCCAGATCATCAAAGTATTCAGTGAGCAGGGTAACCAGTCCTTTGGAAGATAAGCCTTTGGGCATAAGCCGATGTGCTATGTTCCTGATTTCACTGATGGAGTCATCAATAATGTTTTCTGTTCTGGCTATCAGTGCATCGGCCTGACGGTGTTCCCGTTCGGCTTTGATGGAGCGAAGAAAATTGATTCTGATAGCTGCGAGCAGTGGGCCAATGCTGTCATGCAATTCCTCCGCAATGCGCTTTCGTTCATTATCCTGAACCATGATTAGCTTTTTGAGTGTTTCCCTGCGGTCTTCTTCCATCAGCAGCAGTTGGGTATCCTTTGCTCTTTCTTTCTCCCATATATGGTAGATAATGCCCGATAATAGTATGAATATTTCCACCAGATTAGCCAGTAACACGCCGTGGTTGTTCAAAAAACGGTTCGTGACATATCCGGTGTTTGAAAGGATTTGAATAAAGAGCATGATAAAGGGACAGGTGGCCGCGAAGAAAAATATTTGGGCGCTTCTGGAAGTATGAAATAATGAAAGCAATAATGGAATAGCCATGCAGGCAGAGAGTATAAGCAAAACGTGCCATGCAATATTAAGGCCGGTAATGGCTGAAGGCGGGAAAATAAATACCAGGCGTGCGAGGGCGAGGCCAATAAAAATCAGATTGATCCCGATAAACGCCCTTATTATCTTTTTCATAGTCCCGCTGCGGATATCATTTTTAAACAGGTATAAGATCAGGCACAGAAAAAAGATGATAGCCCAAAGGCTTGCTATCATCTTGGTCATATCATTGAACCTGGAAAAGGAGGGATGAAACAGGGGAAAGAAATAACCATAGTGCGAGAGTAACCAGATTGTCACACTTAAAATATAGCCTGCGTACAGCAATAGCCCGAAATTCCGAAGCAACAGAAAAGCGAGGATGGAAATAAATATAACGAATAAAATAGTTCCTGCATAAAAGCTGATGACCCGGTCAAAGTTCCGGTAAAGTTTTTGCAGGTCGCTCTGCTTTATAATCTGGTACTGCAGGTTTACATTCTTTGAAACCGCTTTGACGGCGATAAGATAATAATGCGGATATCCGCCGGCATTTAACGGGAAAGTATGCCAGGCATAGTCGCGGCCTGTCTTGTATTTCATGAGATTACCGCCGCTGTATAAAAGATTCCTTGATCCGTCCGGTTGTAAGCTGAAAGCCTCTACTGTGTCGAGGCTTGTATTATCAATAGATAAAACGTACGATTCAGAGATGTTGCCTGTGCTTGCTTTTAATACAATATAGCAGTATTCGTTTGAAGTAAAACCAAAATTGAAACGGCCATGAGCAGCTTTTGAAAATGCAGCATTTTGTAAATCAATCTTTATGTTACCCGGTGGAAGGTCACTTTTGAAACAGTAAGCGCTATCCAGGATAACAGTCGAATTTTGCCCGGAACATGATGAAAAAAAGAGGATACCGGGCGCCCATTTTATTATAAAGAATATAATGCGCTTCATCAGGAAGGAGGATTTAGCTATTAACTGAACAGGATTTGCTATCCTTATAATTCCGAACAGGATTTTCAAGGAGGTAGGCCAAATACATTTCGGTGGACAACCTTGGGTATATTAATTTCGATTGTCCCAATCTACCAGTGATGTATGTTTACAAAGTTCAACAAATAAATGAGAAGAAATGAATTAAAATTTCTAAATGAAATAATAGAAAGGGATTAAAGAGTCTTTTATTACTGAATCTGAGAAGGAAGTGATCATGAATACACCTAACCTTTATTCAACCGTTCTTTCTTTGCCCGGACAAATTTCGGCATCTATAAACCATTAAAACAGGCTCCATGACTTTAAAAGAGAAAATACTTTATCACCAGATACATCCTTTGAAGCTGTCAGTTGACATTTCTGTTGGTATAGTAACTACCATCCTTGCATGGCAGCACAATGCTGTTTGGTTCTGGATATTGTTTTTACTTCCCTCTGTTATTGCCTCGCTATTCATTATTAAGTTTGCCAACCTTGATAAATTGAAAAATTCTAATGACTATCCGCAATCGTACAAGGTACTATAAGTCGAAACAGAATTCTTGTCATAGATAGGATACTATCTAAAACCGATTCTTGAAAAACAATCACTCTTCCTTTCAAGTCCTTGTTTATTATCCGGGTACTGTGTTACTTTTCGC
>SCQV01000368.1 GCA_004299085.1 Chitinophagaceae bacterium
TATATAACAAATGAAAAGACAGGAATTTAAAATATTGTTCCGGTATGATGGTCATTCTTATTTGGCGCGGGTTGTAAAATCAATTGATGGCCATAAGACACTTTATGCGATACGCCCCAAAGCAATTTTACTGGCACGAGCCTTTGGCAGGCAAACGCTTATTTTTAAAGAAGATGAGCAGTATAGCTGCGAGAGTAAGATTAATGCAAGGCGACCGGAATATGTGGAAGCACTGACAAAAGCACTGAAAGCTCAGGATATTTTATTCCCAGGATAACAATTGTTTTGCTCAATTTTAAGATCCATATATGCTCAAAAGACCGGTCATGAAAACAACCGGTCTTTTTGTTTCCCATGAAAGACTTGTTATCTTGTTATCGTTTTATTTTTTAATAAGGCCATGAAAATTTCTATTGATAAAAGAATCCGCTTCGGCTATGGCACAGCATTTTTTTTGTTATTGATTGCCTTTTCTTTTTCTGTTCATACAACGGACCAACTGTTATTTCATATACGGTGGGTTGGAAGGACTAATTCTGTATTGCATCACCTGGAATTCCTGATTCCCCAGGTAAAAGAAATGGATGATCTTTTTCAGACCCGGATGTCGCCCGACACTATCAAAGCCACATTCGATAAGCAATACTTTCATACTATTGATTCCCTGTGTGATTTGCTGAATCGGGAGACCCACGATGATTACATAGCGCAGATGCAGTTGCTCCAATTAAGAAAGCATATTGATGAGATGCAACATGAGGTTATTCCAAAAATGGAAAGCAGCAGCGATCATACAAGTACACAAGATGAGGACATTGCGCATGGACGAGACATCCTGAACAGGATACAATGGCGGATAACAGACATGCACACTTCGGAAAAGGCATTGTTGGCAATAAGATCACAGAACCTGCGCAACTCTTCCGGCTCCATGGAAACAGTTAATTTTATTATTCTGATCATTGCCTTAATCCTTGCCGGATATTCCTGGATCGTTTTCAATAAACAGAATACCATCAGAAAAAGCCTTGATAGACAGACTATCGAGTATGCCCAGGAAATGGAACGAAAGCTGAGAGAACTAACCGCTGCCTATAAAGAGCTGGACCAATTGAGAAGTCTGAAGAAATATACTACCACAGGCCGTATTGCGCACATGATAGCACATGAAGTGAGAAACCCTCTGACCAATATCAATTTGTCCTGTAGTCAGTTAAAAGAAGGAACCTGCAGAGATGAAAATGCAGACAGGTTCTTAGAAATCATCATGCGGAACAGCGGCAGGATTAACCAGTTGGTGAATAATCTGCTGAATGCTACCAAGATTCAGGAATTGAATTTTAATATAGTATCCGTTAATACCCTCCTGGATGAAGCTTTGAATATGGCCCATGATAGGATAGAGCTTGAACATATTCTTTTAGTAAAAGATTATGATCATAGCATTCGCGATGTGAAAGTGGATGCAGATAAAATAAAAATTGCATTTCTAAATATCATCGTGAACGGCGTCGAGGCTATGGAGTCCGGCGGAACATTGACCGTAAAGACATCCAGCCGGAATAATAAATGTATTATTGAAATATCGGATGACGGAAACGGAATTGATAAAGATTCCCTGGACAAAATATTTGATCCTTATTTTACCCGTAAAGCAAACGGTACCGGGTTAGGGCTTA
This sequence comes from Chitinophagaceae bacterium, assembly GCA_004299085.1. Lineage (GTDB taxonomy): Bacteria > Bacteroidota > Bacteroidia > Chitinophagales > Chitinophagaceae > FW021-bin31. The sequence goes on from SCQV01000368.1 coordinate 1,680, forward strand.
CAAATACCGAGAATATTATCCTGACGCATAATGGTTCTATAGAGGTGGAAAGTGAAATAGGGGAAGGAACCACTTTTATGATCGCTCTTAAATTTGAGAACCATTAAGATTGAAAATTAATATTACCTTTCTTCAGGATTTCGTCCTAAAATTATATTAAAATAACTATTTATTTAATATTATTTTATAATTTTGACAACAAATATCTCCTAAGTGTATATGAACAACCAAATTCTGATTATTGACGATGACGTGGATACCTGCACCTTACTAAGTGCTTATCTGAAAAGTAAAGGTTACGAAACGGATGCTTCCTTTAGCGGCAATAAAGGATTAAGAAAGTTTAAAGAAGGCAGTTTTGATTTGGTGCTCTGTGATTATCGCTTGGGCGATAAAGAAGGGATAGAAGTGCTAAAAGAATTAAAGCAGTTTAATCCGATGGTGAAAGTCATTATTATCACCGGCTATTCGGATATTAAAACAGCTATCAGAGTGATAAAGGAAGGTGCATTTGATTATATTTCGAAACCACTCATCCCTGAAGAAGTCCTCAACGTCATCAAAGACAGCCTGAAAAATAAACCGGAACAATATTCTCCGGCTATACGGGAATCAGGGAAACAAAGAAATGCTGAAGCCGGAGAAGAAAATAAATACCCGAAAGAGAGAGATGAATATGTCAAAGGCAACTGTCTCCCGATGCAGGAAGTCTATCGGGAAGTGGGATTAGTGGCTCCCACCAACTACAGCATTATTTTATACGGAGAGAGTGGCACAGGCAAGGAAGCAATAGCGAAAACCATCCACAACCTGAGTCCGAGGGCTGACAAGCCTTTTGTGACGCTGGATTGCGGAACACTTTCCAAAGAATTGTCCGGCAGCGCCTTGTTCGGTCATGTAAAGGGAGCCTTTACAGGAGCTATGGCAGACAAAGCAGGGCATTTTGAGATGGCTAATGGAGGCACTTTATTCCTGGATGAAGTATTCAACTTGTCTTATGACATTCAGGCTTCTTTGCTGAGAGCATTACAGGAACGAAAGCTTAAACGCATCGGCAGCACCAGGGAAATAGATATTGATATCCGGATTATCGTCGCATCCAATGAAGACCTCAAAGAAGCCTATCGCAGAGGATCTTTCAGGGAAGATCTTTTTCATCGCCTTAACGAATTTACCATATCGCTGCCACCACTTCGTGAACGAAAGGAAGATATTCCTTTGTTTGTGGACTATTTTATGGAAAAAGTAAAAAAAGAATTAAACCGGCCTGACCTTGATCTGGACAAGGGAATCATGGAAGCATTGATAGCTTATCCCTGGCCCGGCAATATACGGGAACTAAAAAATGTGATCCGCAGAATTTCATTGCTGGCTACTCATCATAAAATCAGAGTGGAGAATTTGCCCTGGAAGCACGAAACCTATTCCTCATCTCCCGATGATCCCGAGTTTGATCTTCCAAATGAAATTATCCATGATAATGGAAAAACAGATTTGAAATACAAAGCACGTCTTGCAGAATATAACACCGTCATGAATGTGTTGAAGAAGGTTAATTTCAACAAATCACAAGCTGCCGTTATTTTGAAAATAGATCGAAAGACATTGTACAATAAGCTGCAGAAGTTTAATGAGGAATTTCTGCATGACAATACCGACCACATCCAGAAAACATAATATCGTCCTGCATATAGGATTATCAAAGCTTTGTCTTTTTGGTTAAAGCCTGTTTAATCTGATCACTCATTTTTATCAGTCAACTTAAAGATACAATCTCTCTGAAACCTCTGTTATATAACTCACCACGGCCGGAGCTTCGTAGCAGCACATAAAACGTTGACTAAGTCCTTCATACGAATTCATAATGGCAGCTTCCCAACTGGGAGGAATTTCTGAATCCATCAAGGTTTTGTCATTGATGTCTATCTTCATGTATGCCTCTTTATTATCAGTATTATCCACACAATCATCATTATAATATGTTAGTTTGTCACAAATTTTTAAAGCTATTCCAGGGTTCGCAGGGGAATTTTCTATAACGATCGTGTCAAGATTAACCGTCTTTTTTTGGAACAATTTTCCAGGTTCAGCAGAAAAAACCTCAGAAGCGCAAACGATAAAAGTCAATATAGCTGCAATAATTAATAAATAAAATTAGGTGGTTAAGTCTCGTTATTGAGCTAAAGCCCATTTCGATATAGCCTTTTGAAATCAGTTTGCTAAAGCCCGCCTGACTGTTCTATTCTGGCAGGCAGGCTGTAATAAACAGCCCCTTGCTATCTATTACAGTTTATTAAAGTCAACTATAAAGAAGGTTGCAGAAATAAAGGGTTTTAGCTATATTCATCATCATTAACAACCTAATTCTATAATAATAAATCAATACCATTTAGTTAAGAATAGGAAACGAAATTGTCATGGTGTCCAAAAGGACTCTCCTCCGAAGGAGTTCCTTGAACAGGGTGACAAAATTCTTAACTAAACGACCTTGAATAATTAACCCAAATTTTGCAGTAGCAAAATTTCTGCGAAGCAGTGACGAAAAAATGGCTTCTTTGCCATTTTTTGTCAGGGTTAACCCCGACAAGCCATGCTTCGTCGGCCTTTCAGGCAGATTT
>SCQV01000369.1 GCA_004299085.1 Chitinophagaceae bacterium
TTTTGCAGCTTGCTTTGCAGCAAATACAAAAAAGCAGCACTTATTTGGCATTTCAGCGCGCAAGGTTTACCCGTCTCTACTGTTACCATTAAAGACTGTAAGCTCTTACCTTACATTTTCACCTTTACCCTTCGACTTCATTCAGGGTGACACCCAACAAGCTCATATTGTCACCCTGAGCGAAGTCGAAGGGAAGTTATTTTCTGTGGCACTGTCTGTTTCCGCTTTTAAACGGAACCCACCCGTTAGGTGGTGCGCTGCCCTGTGCTGTCCGGACTTTCCTCCTCGTCTAAGCCGAGGCGATAGCGTGGCCTGCAGTTCTGCAAAGATATGGAATGTTATCAGTCGTTGATGAGTTGTGTTAATGCTTTTTCTACTTGAGGAGTATCATAATTGGCCGCGCCCGTGTGCTTTACAACCATGGCTCCTTTTTTGTCAATAATGACAGTAGTAGGAATAGCTCCATCCAGATATACCGGTGGAATCTCATCCTCTGCTGTAAAAACGGGCAGATTATAACGATGCTTTCTCATAAATCTGGCGGAAGAAGCATATTTCCCATCCACATCCACCATGAGAAAGACGATCTTGCTATTGTTTTTAAATTGCTCGTAAAGTTTGTTGATTGCGGGTAATTCCGCTCTGCATGGCGGACACCAGGTTGCCCAAAAATTGATAAAAACCACTTTGCCTTTTAGTGATGAAAGACTGAAGGTGTTGCCATTTCCATCTTTAAAATAAATCTCTCTTAATTTCTCCGGAATGGCATTTGTGTTTTTGCCTGATATATGATTAGTTAATTCAATTTTTGGACGGAAGAAACCCGCCTTCATCAATCCCTGCATCAGCCAGGCTTTGGCGTTTACATTCAGGGTGAAGAATATCAGGATAATAAAAAATAATCCGTAAACAACATTGGAAACTGAAAACAATTTTTTTATTTTGGGGTTCATCTGCATAGTTTCATCTTTTTAGGCATCTCTTTTGGCGAAGTTAAATTTTTATGGCGATAATCAATGAATCAGTGCTGTACTTTTAAGGTAATTTTATTGACTATTCGTTTATATACTACAAAAGTAATAAAACCTGCCTATGCAGGCAGGCAGGTTATGATGATCCCCTTGTGATCTCCGCCGGAGACGGATGAAATATAATAGATAACCTGCGATTATCTTAACAAATCATGGAAACCTGCAAGCTGTTTTTTACCTGTATTATTGCAGATGTTCCATGTAATTTTTAATGAAAAAGCCGTTGAAGAAATGTCATTGAATTCAGTGGTCATTGCCGTTTCGTCTCTTCTTCCGGAAATATAAAACCCTACCTTTGAGTGATATTTATTCATTACGATAAAATCCCTACAGGGGAATAATGATCTTAATCCTGCAAAAAATAAGTACATCTGTCATTTGAGCTATGAATAAACAATTATATCAATTCTTCGAAAAAGAACATCGCCGGATAGAGGAATTATTAGACAAGGCAACTGAATTTCCGGATGGAATCCAAATGGAATATTACCACCGGTTTCGCGCGGGGTTGTTGACACATATAAAAATGGAGGAGAAAATCCTTTTCCCAGCCGCTCAGGAAGCTAATGGGGGGCATCCATTGACCATTGCGGCAAAACTTCGTCTTGAGCATGGAGCATTAACAGCCTTAATGGTTCCTCCTCCTACCACCTCGTTGATTAAGGTACTTAGGTATGTTTTGGATAAACATGATCTCGCCGAAGAAGAACCGGGAGGGATGTACGAAGTATGCGAAGCGTTAACCGAACACCGGACCCAGGAACTTTTAGCCCAACTTGCTCATGTTTCAGAAGTGCCGGTGCATCCTCATAATACCGCACCTTTCGCTTTAGAGGCAGCCAAGCGATCGCTGACAAGGGCCGGCTATGACTATGATGCACTTGCGGAATAGAATAAAGGAGGATTCTTAGAAATGCCGGTTCTGCTATGCTTTATTATCCCCTGGGCCCTCCGATCTTCTGTACTTATTCATTCCTCGAGTGCGCTTTTACTATACCTTTATCCATACTTCATCTTTGGAGCATCTGTGAGTTATTATCTCCTGTTTGATTTAACGTGGGTTCGGGCTATTTCACCTTGATAACCCAGGTAATATTGCCGGCTCGTTTATATGTTTAGTGCGCTTTTAATAGCGCGATGGTAGCGCGAAGATAGGGAGAAGA
>SCQV01000370.1 GCA_004299085.1 Chitinophagaceae bacterium
GTTCAATCGTATGTACTTCCGGCTGCTGCCGTCGGTGCGCCCCACCGGCGGGACCGGGTATGGTTTATTGCCCACCGTATTGGCTTCCGAAGGGATGGGAAGAGGCGAAATAGTGACTTCAAGAACAAAGACCAGGCCTTCAGGAAAGAGTTATCGGGCAAGACTAAGCTATCTGGCGATATCGGGACTGTTGCCGACACCCACAGCGATAAGCGATTCAAAAGGGGGTTGTACACGTATAGACCACAAAAGGCAACGAGGGACGCTGGCCAATGCCGTTCATGGAATTATAGGAATCCCTGGAAAGACTTCCCATCTGAATCCCCGATTTGTACTGGAAATGATGGGTTTCCCTCCTTCATGGACACAATTACCTTTTCAAAATGGCGGAGAGAGAGCATAAAGGTCGCAGGTAATGCTATTGTACCACAAATAGCATACAGAATTTTTCGAGTTATTCAGCTATTTATTGATCAGGATAAGAAAACGGAATAATGAAAATCGAACTAAAAAACATCCACTACAGTGAACAGTTGAGCGAAGAAACAGCCGCTTTTTCAGCCAGTCTCTATATCAATGGATACAAAGCCGGTACCGTGTCGAATCAGGGGCACGGCGGTGCTACAAATTACACACCATTTAATGAAAAAGGCAGGCAATTGATAAAAGAGGCTAAAGCATATTGTAAAAGCCTTCCACCAGAGAAATACACCGTGGGCGGAGAAGAACATCAGTTAGATATGAATCTGGAGTTATATATGGATAACCTGCTCACTGATTACCTAAAGGAAAAAGACCTTCAACAATTCCGAAAAGAAATTAAAAAAACTTCCAATACTCAAATTGTCATTGGCATTCCCGACCAATACTTTCGTACGCTGAATATTAAAATGGCGATATCTGTTATCTTAAATGACCCAACCCGAAAATCACTATTAATTGCAATTCTAAAAGATAATATTCTACCACGCATGCAAGAAGATGAAAGAGTTTTAAACACCAATATACCAGTCGAAGTGTTGAAGCAGGCCGGACTAAAAGAAAACCAATACGTCCAGCAGGGTACTGAAATACGAAAGGAAGCAAGGCAGAAAAATGCTCATCATAAAGGGAAAAGCCTATAATAAATCAGCATTATGGAAGAAAGAAAAATGGAAGAGTTGATTGCATACCTCGCCGGTATTGAGTTCAAAGGCGAACGACTTGAGGCGGAAATTCGTAAGCATATCAGCCAAGGACTGCCCTATTTTTCTATAAGGCATCAGATGGATTACGGGAATGAAAAGATGTTTTATGATTTACGATTTCGCAAAGATCACCAGTTTGGCGCTTACCGGCTGGAGGGATATAAAGCGACTCATCGTAAGCCGGTCGAGATAGATCATCAAATTATTAACGGGATTGATACCAGGGAACTGGAAGCAAGAATGAAAGAAATTGACTGGTATGCTCATTTTACCAAGTCAGAAAAGTATCCGGAAAATCCAAAGGATGAAGGAATTGCAAAAATGATTTCTGATCTGTTAGAACTGGATGCCAATCAAAATCAGGAAGGAATCAAAATTCAGGAACTGCTTCAATTTAAGTACTTCCCGGAGCAGTATGATGATGAACAACTGAAAGAACTTCAATCCCAATATGATCTGAGCAGCGAATTTATAGCAACTGACCGCGGATTATGCAATGCGAACCTGGCTTATCATAGTGTTTCAGGAAGGTTGGATAATCTTTATGAAATGCTACAAAGCCTCGAACTGGATCAGTATCCTGGGATGGATGTTTATGCCAAATTAGAAACAATCCTTTCGAGTAATCCAGATGCTTTTGAACTAAAATGTTTTCGTAACGAGCCCGAAGGATATGCGGAATATGTTGTACCGGTTGCCAAAATGGATGGAGATTATTTTACAGACAATTATACCGTGTCGCTGACTCCTTATCCTCCGATTGATCATGGTGTATTTAATGGAATTGACACCGGCGAACTGGAAATAAAGATGCAGGAAATTGATTGGCATAATGATCGGGAACTATTTATCCTGTATGAAGACCAGGAACCGGAATTGGAACCTCAAGTCGAAGAAATAGTAAGCCAGATAAACCGGTTAAGTAAGGATCCAAAGGACGTTGAGGCAGCCGATCTATTGAAGCTGAAATATTGGACGGATGCCAGTTTTTTGGACAGTCTCCTTGAAGAAAGAACCTGGAATTATCTGGAATCACTACCCAAAAGAATCCAGCAATTCCCTGTGGAGATGAGTGCCAAGTCTGCTTTCAACCTGCTTTGTGGCAGAGCTATCCTAAGTACTGCCCCGCTTCGCCAGGGAAAAGAAACCGGCACTTGGATGAGGCTTGACCTCAGCCATAAGGATGAAAATGGCAATTATCAAATCAAAACTATCGAAGAATTCTCTCTAAGCGATTTGGAAAAACGCCTGGATTTGCTGCCCATTGATAACATAAATTTTTATCCTATCCGGAATGCTTTAAAACGGGGCGACCTGCTGCCCATCCAACTTAATGATAATCGGAAAGTCATGTTGCAGGCCAACCCAGAGCAGAAGACCATTGATGTTTTCACTGCTGATATGCAGCCTATCTATGTCAATTTAAGGCTGGACCCCGACTGGAAGCCTTCCATCATTCAAAAAGAAAATGCACCGGAAATAAATCAAAAAGCACCTCCCAAACCCAAACAAAACTCTTTCTCAAAACAATCAAAAAAACGGCACAGGAGAGGACGACGAATGTAATCCTGACTAAAAATAATCGTGACAAAGACTGAACATTAAACATAAAAATGATGGCAGAATTAAAGAAAAGGACGCTCAAACTCAGCACCGGAAGACAGGTGAAACTATATGGAACCAGTATCGGTATCAGCGACTCCCTGGAAATTGGCGAAGGCTATGCCCCCAATCTACTGGCCCTGAATGCAGAAGTGAAAACAGACAAAACCTCCTCCCTACACGTCCAAAATCCAAACCGTTTTACAGCAGAAGAGCTGATGGAACTGGCGGATTACATGATGCAGCTATGGCTGCAACTGAAATCTAATATCCGAAAGTATGGAACAGAAAGTCCCAAGCTATTTGCCAGGGAAACAGGAAGATGATTGAGCAAAAAGTAAATTACCAGGAAGCGAGTACTTTTTTGAGTGTACTCAGCAAGATGTAGGATTGTTGACAACAATCCCATCTTGCCCCTGCTGCCGGAGCCAGAGGGGGATGAAAAAAACCTCCGGAGTCGGTTTTTAAGGCAATTGCACACGTGAAAATTGTATTGGTGATGGGAAGAAAAAGAAAAGAAATTGACCGCTTAGATTACCGGGTATTTACCCGTATTTCCAAAGAAAAGTATGAAGAATTAGCAGCCATACTGCAACAATCCCGCTGCAAGACCATCAGCGAATTGCTGCGACATATATTGGAAGACCGAAAAATCACCCTTGAAACCTATGATGTGAGCCTTGACAAGGTGATGGAACAATTATCTGGTATCCGTAAAGAAATACTGTCCATTGGTATTAACATCAACCAGGTCACTCATTACTTCCATTTGGCAAAAGAGCCGGAATCCAAAATTTTCAACGCACTGGAAATAGTCAATCTGTATCAGCAAACCGATCTGAAAGTAACTGAACTATTTTCCATTGTAGCTAAACTTTCCGAGCTATGGTTGCCAAAATAATGACAGGAAAGAGCATCCGGGGTATTCTGAATTACAATGAAAACAAAGTAAAAAAAGGCGAAGCAAAGCTGTTGATGGCTG
>SCQV01000371.1 GCA_004299085.1 Chitinophagaceae bacterium
ACCGTCCAATTCCACATCCTGGCCAAAATCAATGGTAGTAACGGCATTCGCGCCGGTACGCCATTCCTGGTTGTAAGGCACCAGACCACCGAAAACGGTGCGCCCTTTCATGCCGGGCCTTGAATAATCAATAGTGATTTGAGAAAGTCCGAAATCCTGGGTAATCACCTGGTGCGGACTTGGAGCGGGCATTTTCACCCCCTGGGCGAAAAGCATCTGGCAGCACACTGCAACAAGCAGGGTAGCAATCATAGTTGGCTTTAACATAACAGTTTGTTTTTAATTTTGTCAAAAATAAGATTTTCAGTGAAAAGGACAAAACACAGCGTTACTCCATTGAAAGATATTTCATACGCGAAGTGCGCTTTTAATACCCTTCATCCATACTCAATCCGGGCTTCAACCTTCAAGGAAAGCGCCTTTAACGTATGTTTTCGATACCCCGCTATTTCCCGATGGATTAAAGCAGTTTCAAGTTTTTTAAAAAAATCAGGTTGAAAAGCCTGCCGATTTATACTTTATTCATTTATTTTTTCTACCTTTGCACTCCAAATTTCAGGAAAAATGCCCAAGCTGAAGACAAACTCAAGCGCAAAAAAAAGATTTAGAATATCAGGGAACGGAACTATCCGGCGCAATAAAGCTTTTAAAAGCCACCTGCTGACTAAAAAAGCTACCAAACGCAAGCGCAATCTTCGCTCCTCCGCTACCGTAGATTCCACCAATGAAAGAATGGTCCGGAGGATGTTAGGGGTTTAAATTTAAAAAAGACATTGTATTTCACTCATTAATTTAAAATAAAATGCCACGTTCAGTTAATGCGGTAGCTTCTAAAGCAAGAAGAAAAAAAGTCTTAAAACAGGCGAAAGGCTTTTACGGAAAACGTAAAAATGTTTACACTGTTGCCAAAAATGTTGTTGAAAAAGGACTGACCTACAGCTATGTGGGCAGAAAGTTGAAAAAGCGTGACTACCGCGGTATCTGGATTGTACGTATCAATGCGGCGGTGCGTGCGGAAGGGATGACTTATTCCCAATTTATTCATAAGTTAGATGAAAAGAAAATTGGTCTGAACCGCAAGACATTAGCTGATCTGGCTATGAATGAGCCGGAAACATTTAAGCAGTTGGTGGCTTCGGTAAAATAATTTCTTTCAGAAATAAAATACCCGGGCGTTCTCAAAAGAGAACGCCTTTTGTTTTATCACTTCTTTTCTAAATATACCATATACCGTTGCTCCGCTCCCACTCAGCGAAGCATAAACTGCACCTTCTTTGTACAAAGTTTCTTTTATCTTTTTCAATGAAGAATATGTTTCAAATATGGGTCGCTCAAAATCATTGGCAACAGTTTCTTCCCATGTCTCCAGCGGCTCTCTGACCAGATCAAGCACGGAACGATGCGGAATGTGGGGAATGACTTTACTGTAAGCCCACGCCGTATTAATATGAATATCCGGGCAAACCAGCACAAAATGATATTGCCGCAGATCCTCTTTTGTTAAAGGGAATAACTCATTCCCTCTGCCGGTGGCATAACAGGGTTTATCCTGAAGAAAAAAAGCACAGTCACTGCCTAACTGATTAGCATAATGTAAAAGCTGGACTTGTGTAAGCTTCAAATGATATTTTTCATTTAATACCCTTAACATAAATGCCGCATCAGAAGAACCACCTCCCAATCCTGCACCAGCAGGGATAATTTTATGCAAATGAATGCTTACAGGCGGAAGCCTGTGAGGAAAATCCTTTTTCAGTAAATGGTACGCTTTCAGACAGAGATTATCTTTTTCCTCTCCGGGAATGGGGTTTCCTGTTGCATGAAAGGATGTGTCTTCAGCAGAAATCACTTCCAGCACATCTGTAAACTGAATGGGATAAAATACAGTGGCAATATCATGAAAGCCATCGGAGCGTTTCTGAAGAATCTGAAGTCCGATATTTATTTTGCAATGAGGAAAAATGATCATAATGGGTAATCAGTAATTTGCAAGCGGTGGCAGGCAGTTGCAGGTGGCAGCAAGCAGTGAGTAGTAAGTAGTGAGTAGTGAGTAGTAAGTAG
>SCQV01000372.1 GCA_004299085.1 Chitinophagaceae bacterium
CAAATTGCAAATATTGGAATCTGAAGCATTGAGCCCACTCTGAAAAGTCAAAATATGCCACAAAGACACAAAGAAAGCACTAAGCATAATTTGCTGTAAAACAAGTCTTTGTGAATCCTGGTGACTTAGTGCCTTAGTGGTAAAATGAATAAAAATTACTTTTCGGAGTGGACTCAGGCATTGGAATCCATCGCCTAAGGCGAGGCAGGCTTGAAACAATGAAACAAACAAACAATTAAACAATTTAATAATTTAATAATTTAATCATATAACAATGCAACGTGTAAAAGCCTGGGAGGAAAAAGTGATTATTCCGACCTATCAGATTGGGAAGCCGGACCGTAATCCGATGTTCCTCGAAAAAAGAGTGTATCAGGGAAGCAGCGGCAGCGTTTATCCACATCCGGTAATTGATAAAGTGTTTGATGAAAAGGAAAACGAACCATATATCGCGCTTTTTCTGGAGAATGAATTTCTGAAAATAATGATCCTGCCTGAGATCGGAGGGCGCATACAGATGGCTTATGATAAGACAAATCACTATCATTTTATTTATTATAACCAGGTAATAAAGCCCGCGCTGGTAGGACTTGCGGGTCCATGGATTTCAGGTGGCATAGAATTTAACTGGCCACAACATCACCGTCCAAGCACATTCGATCCTGTGGATTATACTATTGAAGAAAATGCAGATGGAAGCCAAACAGTTTGGGTGAATGAAATAGAGAGGATGTTTCATACTAAAGGCGCCGCCGGTTTTACACTTTATCCCGGGAAAGCTTATCTGGAAGTCACCGGTAAGTTATATAACCGTACCCCCTTCCCACAATCATTCCTGTGGTGGGCTAATCCGGCAGTACATGTAGATGAGCATTACCAGTCTGTATTCCCACCGGATGTACATGCAGTGTATGATCATGGAAGAAGAGATGTTTCTGACTTTCCCATTGCCACCGGAACATTTTATAAAGTGGATTATTCACCGGGTACGGATATCTCGCGTTATCAGAATATTCCGGTACCTACTTCTTATATGGCAGTCAATTCAAATTATGATTTCGTGGGAGGATACCATCATCAAAAAAAAGCCGGCATGCTGCACATATCCGATCACCATATTTCACCGGGCAAAAAGCAGTGGACCTGGGGGTCAGGAGATTTTGGCAAAATGTGGGACAGGCAACTGACTGATCATGACGGACCCTACTTTGAAATCATGACGGGCGTTTATACCGACAACCAGCCCGATTTTAGCTGGATTATGCCAAATGAGGAAAGAATATTTAAGCAATATTTTTTGCCTTATAAAGAAATCGGTTACGTGAAAAATGCTAATAAAGAAGCAGCGGTCAATTTGGAAATAAATAATAACAGGATAATCGTAAAGGTATATGTAACGTCCGTTCAAAAAAGTTTGCGTATTTTATTAAAATATGATCAACATGTCTTGTTGAATGAAACGGCTGATTTGTCTCCGGAGAATTTTTTTTCTAAAGAAATAACAATACCAGATAAGATCAATGAAGAAAAATTATGTCTTGAACTCATCAACAAAGATAAGCAAGCATTCATCAGTTATCACCCTCCAAAGCAGGGGGAAAAAGTGATTCCGTCTCCTGCCAAAGCTATTGGCGATCCCAAAGAAATAAAAAATAGTGAGGAACTATATTTAGCCGGCTTACATCTGGAACAATACCGTCATGCTACGTTTTCGCCTATTAGCTATTATGAAGAAGCATTACAACGGGATCCTACAGACATCCGGTGTAATAATGCATTGGGCCGTTGGTATCTGAAGCATGGTCAGTTCTCAAAAGCAGCGCCTTTCTTTAAGCATGCCATAGAAAAATTAACCAGGCATAATCTCAATCCTTATGAAGGCGAGCCTTATTACAACCAAGGATTATGCCTCACTTATATGGGAAAATGGGATGAAGCATACGACTCCTTTTATAAATCAGCCTGGAATGCCGCATGGCAGGATAACGCGTATTTACAGCTTGCTTATATAGATTGCCGCCGGGGTGATCTTGAAAAGGCATTGGAAAATATTGCCCATTCTTTAGCCAGAAATTACCATGGCATGAAAGCGAGGCATCTGAAAGGGATTATTTTACGGAAACTAAAAGAAGAAGAGAGGGCAGAGAAATGGTTGGAAGAAACACTGAATATTGATACATTTGATTTCGGATCTCGGAATGAGCTTTGCCTTATCCTGCTCTCCAAAAACAGAAAAGAAGAGGCTGAAAAAGAAAGAAAAGTTTTGCAAATCCTTATACGGGGATGGGAACAATCTTATATAGAAATTGCCATTGATTATGCCAATGCCGGTTTTTACGAAGATGCCGTCTCGTGGTTGCTGCAAATAGAAGAAAGCCGTCACCCAATGGTACATTATTATCTGGCTTACTATTTCGCAAACATTGGTAAAACAAAAGAGAAAAAAGCAGCGTTGCAAAAAGCTGCCAGCCTTTCTGAAGAAAGAGTTTTTCCTAACAGGCTGGAAGATATTTTTGTGTTGCAATTTGCCATCCATGAAAATCCGGAAGATTATAAAGCGAGTTATTATCTGGGTAATTTATGGTATGACAAAAGGCAATACAGTGAAGCATTGCAGTGGTGGGAGAAGTCAGCCCATCTGAATGACAGTTTTGCTACTGTCCACCGTAATCTTGGAATTGCCTATTATAATAAGCTCCGTGATCCTGATAAAGCAGTGAGCGCATATAAAAAAGCATTCGACTGCAATACTACTGATGCGCGCATTCTATTTGAGCTGGATCATTTATATGGCTTAATGAACAACCCCGTTGCTGAACGCTTGTCGTTTTTACAAAAGCATATTTCTTTAGTGGAAGAAAGGGATGATCTTTATATTGAATATGTAAGACTTCATAATCTATCCGGCAACTTTGATGAAGCAGAAAGATTACTAAAAAAACGGCATTTTCATCCCTGGGAGGGGGGGGAAGGTAAAGTTTCTGCACAATATGTTTATTCGAAAATTGCGTTGGCAGAAATATCGCTGAAAGACAAGAATCCGGGTTGCGCTATTCAATTGCTGGAGGAAGCGCAACATTATCCTGAGAATCTAGGAGAGGGAAAATTGTATGGAGCGCAGGAAAATAATATATTTTACTTATTGGGATGTGCTTATGATGCCGAGGGAAACACGTCAAAAGCTAAAAGCAGTTGGCAGTTGGCAGCCGGAGGGACTGTTGAATTATCACAGGCCATTTATTATAATGACCGGAATCCAGCTATGATATTTTATCAGGGACTGGCATTAGAAAAGTTACATCGCGAAGAAGAGGCAAAGCAACATTTTGAAAGTCTAATCCATTATGGTAAAGACCATCTCAATGATAAAATTAAAATAGATTTTTTTGCAGTATCATTACCGGATTTGTCAGTATTTGAAACAGATCCGGACAAGCAAAATCGCATTCATTGCCATTATTTAATGGGATTAGGTTATGTGGGATTGGGAGAGAGAGAAAATGCGGAAACACATTTTCAACAGGTGCTAAAGATGAATGTGGCGCATGAGGGAGTTGCCATGTATATCAAACAGTCATCTGAGAGAGAACTGAATATTAGATTGAAAAATAAAACGGCTAACGGTAAATGAAGGGTTATCATAGGAAGTGACGTGATCAATGAGGTATAATAAAGTGAATCAGCTCTATTAAAGATCAATCATTATGGATGTATCTGCGCAGGAACTATTATTATATTTTCAACGGAATAGCAATTGTTTCAAAAATCCTTTGGAAATGGAAATGAGCTGTTCCATGAAAAAAACGTTATGGACTTACTTCAAGTTATGTGATTATAATGAGGGCCCCCTGAAGATTGAAATCTATACTGAAGATGATTGCCCTTTAGATTTCCTTAATGGCTTCAGAATAGAAAAGATAAAGGATATTGATGAACTCAGCTACAATAATAGCTGGATGCGTTATTTAAATAGC
>SCQV01000373.1 GCA_004299085.1 Chitinophagaceae bacterium
AGGCCCGGCATGAAAGGGCGCACCGTTTTCGGTGGTCTGGTGCCTTACAACCAGGAATGGCGTACCGGCGCGAATGCCGTTACTACCATTGATTTTGGCCAGGATGTGGAATTGGACGGTCACCCGGTAAAAGCGGGAAAATATGCTTTATATAGCATTCCGGCAGAGGGTGAGTGGACGATTATTTTAAATAAAGATATTAAAAACTGGGGAACCCAATACAGCCAGGCTGACGATGTACTTCGTTTTAAAGTGAATACTCATCAATTGCCATTCCCGATAGAAACATTTACCATCAATATGGATAATATTCGTGACAGCACTGCTACCCTGTATATGCTCTGGGAAAATACCTACGTACCCATCCAGGTGACCACGCATATTGATGGCCAGATTATGGCGGAAATTCAGGAAGGTATGAAAAGCGATAAAAAGCCTTATATGGCGGCCGCAAGCTATTATTTACGAACGAATCGTGATTTGAATACAGCCTTGGGGTGGGTAAATAACGCACTAAAGGATAACCCGAAGGGTTACAATATCTATTATCTAAAGGCCCGGATACAATCTAAAATGAATGATAAATCCGGCGCTATTGCTTCGGCTAAACAAGGCGAGGAATTGGCAAAAGCAGCCAATAATGACGAATATGTGAAAATGAACGAGCAACTGATTTCGTCGCTGCAATAAGATTTACAAAATATCTTTTTGATAAGGAACCGGGCTAAATGTCCGGCTTTTTTATAATTATCCACTATAATGCTGGAACCTATATAACATCTCTCGTTTGACTCAATATCAAATATCCAACACCGATTCCCGATTTTAGAAGTATCGTCTCTACTTCAATACCTGCCTGCCGGCATAGGCAGGTTCATCATTCCCTCGCCTGAGCCGAGGCCGGCTTGTTCATTATTCATCATTCCTTGTTCAATGTTCATTATTCAACAGATGTTATCTATCCTCCCGGTACTTAAACGGATAGTCATTGTTTTTTTATGGACAGGTACTACGCTCAATCGTCAGCTTTCCTTATCCTTTTCTTATAATGCCTGAACAGGCTTTGCCATTGTATTTTTATTACTCCGAAAATTCCCTCTTTAACAATGCCTTTGCTCATTTTAGATTCGCCATGGGTACGGTCTGTAAAAGTTATGGGGACCTCCACCACCTTAAAGCCTAATTTCCATGCGGTGAATTTCATCTCAATCTGGAAAGCATATCCTGTGAATTGAATCTGGTCAAAGTTAATGGATTCCAATACCTCTCGTTTGTAACAAACAAAGCCTGCCGTGGAATCTTTAACCGGCAACCAGGTAAGCATTCGTACATACAAAGAAGCGCCGTAAGATAAAATATTCCTGTCCCAGGGCCAGTTTTCCGTTTTGCCTCCGCGCACATATCTCGAACCGACCGCCACATCAGCGCCGTCTTTAAAACAGGCATGATATAACCGCTCCAGATCTTCAGGATGATGGGAGAAATCAGCGTCCATTTCAAAAATAAAATCATATCCTCTTGCCAGCGCCCATCTGAAACCATGAATATAAGCAGTGCCTAATCCTAATTTTCCCGGTCGTTGTTCTAAAAATAATTCAGTTTCATGGGCGGTCATATAAGATTTTACAATTTCAGCCGTGCCATCGGGAGACGCATCATCAATAATCAAAATATGAAAATCTCCCTTTAACGAAAAAATACGTTCCAGCATGCGGGCAATATTTTCCCGTTCTTTATAAGTAGGTATGATGATCAGCTTTTTCAAAGAACAGGATTAGGGTGTTTTTTTTAGCATAAGATCATTGAATATTTCCGATAGCTTTTGCTTGGTATGTAAGGGGAAATCAGCTTTCATCATCCAGTCATAGTATTGAGGCTCCTCTTTCAGCACTTCTCGTACCGGCTTTCCCTTATATTTTCCGAAGTTGAAAATCTCTATTCCTTTTTTTCGGACTATTCTCCGGGCAAAATCCACAAAGTCGTCTTCTGCTGTGAACTTGGCCAGTGAGTCAATATCATTTTTTAAATTCTTGTACCGGTTTATCTGAGCTTCCAGGACTTCATAAGTGGCTCTGGCATCCGCTTCAGCGCTGTGCGCATCATTTAATGCTTTTTCACAATAGAACATATAGGCGGCCTCCAATGTGCGTTTTTCCATCAGATGGAAAATGCGCTGCACATCAATAAAGCGGATGCCATCTGTATCCAGGTTTTGTCCCGCCCGTAAAAATTCTTCTGCCAGCAGCGGAATATCAAAACGATTGGAATTATAACCGGCAATATCACAATTAGTAATAAATTGACGAAGTTCATTGGCGACTTCTTTAAATAAAGGTGCATCTTTTACATCTTCATTGCTGATGCCATGAATGTCAAATGCTTCTTTGGGAATAGGAATTCCCGGATTAATGCGTCTCACTTTTGAAACATTCGAGCCATCAGGCATAATTTTAATGATAGCTATTTCAACTATTTTGTCTTTGCCAATATCAGTGCCGGTCGTTTCCAAATCAATAAACGCTAATGGCTTTGTAAGCTGTAATTTCTCCATATTGTCAGATGTAAGGCGCAAATTTCTTTAAAAAAACAGGAAATCCATAATGAATGCTCATTTTTTTTGCCATAATCTTATTATTTCATCCATTGTTGTATTTCCAAAGCTGCCTGAGCTCATCATAAGTAAATTAGCATCACGGGCAGGCGCAAGGCTGATAAATAATTTTAATTCCTCCAAATCGTTAATGATGTGTAAATCATTACGGTTAAAACCCTGACGGATCATTTCAAAAGATAAATCCGGTAAATGTTTAATGGATAAAGCATGTCTGCTATAAAAAACAACGGCTGAATCCGCTTCCTGCATGGCATTGTGATATTCAGGAAGAAATGTTGCATTCAGGCTGCTGTATGTGTGCAGTTCCAGGATTGCGATTAACTTTCTGTCGGGAAATTGTTCTTTGACTGCATGAACACTTGCTTTCACTTTGGAGGGCGCATGGGCAAAATCCCGGTATAAAATGGCATCCGGGGCTTCAAACATTTTTTCCAAACGTTTGGAGGCTCCTTTGAAAGAACTGATGGCGTGCAGAAAATCTGCTTCAGAAACTCCCAATTTTCCACAAACTAATTTAGCAGCTTGCAGATTTTGCAAGTTATGGGAACCGAATACTTCCAAGGTGGCGGAATGGTTTCCGAATTGGACGATAGTTTTGCCGTTTTCAATATGGTATGCCGGAATTTTGTATGGAATTAATTGTAAATGGGTTCCTTCTTTTTCGACAACTTTTACTAATTGCGGATCTGTTCCGTTATATATTAATGTAGCGCCAGGCTGCATTTCCATGATAAACATTGCAAATTGTTCTACATAATTTTCAAAAGTAGGGAATACATTGATATGATCCCAGGCAATGCCACTTAATACAGCAATTTGTGGATGATAAAAAAGAAATTTCGGGATCTTTTGAATGGCTGAAGCCGGGTATTCATCTCCTTCACAAATAATAACAGGGGCGTTGCTTAGCTTGACGGAATAATCAAAACCCGGTAATTGAGCGCCGACTAAATAATCAAAATCTCTTCCGCATTGGTTTAAAACATGCAAGATCATGGAGGTAATGGTCGTTTTCCCGTGGCTTCCACCTACGACCACGCGTTCTTTTTGCCTGCTTTCCTCATAAATATATTCTGGAAAAGAATAAACCGGAATATTTAATGATCGGGCTTTTTGCAACTCGGGATTTTCATTGCGTGAGTGCATTCCAAGAATAATAGCATCCAGTTCGGGCGTGATCTTTTCCGGATGCCAGCCTTCGTCAGTCGGAAGCAGCCCTGCTTTTTCGAGGTTGCTATGAGCTGGCTCGTAAATTTCATCATCGCTTCCGGTAATCGTATAACCCTTATTTTTTAGAGTAATGGCCAATTGGTGCATGACACTGCCGCCGATGGCTATGAAATGTATTTTCTTCATTCAATTAAACTTGTTACCTAAAGTTCAAAGGTAATAATTTAGTATTCACAGGCTGAAAATTGAAGTTTTTTTAAATTTACATTGTTAAACGGATGCAGTATTTTGAATTAAGAGCATTTCGAAAAACTACCATTGGATTCGTAAAAACCAGCCCGCCGGCTGGCAGGTCCGTGCCATTCGTGGCTAAAAAAAGCTAAAAATAAGATTTTGAGAGATGCCCCCTTAAAGAATTGTCTATTATAAGATTTACTTTTAAAAAAAGAGGCGTTTAAATACCCCCAATTTGTCACGAAATATTCCCCTGGAACATTTGCCTATGTTAATTTATACCTATTACCAATAATGTGTTCCCCTGGAACGACAATTGTTCCAGAGGAACATATAGTAGGTAAAAATAGAATGATAGTTGATAATCAACGTTCCAAAGGAACGTTTTGTGGGTCAATAAAGAGCCTTATTCTATACTTTTATTTTAATTTAACAATAAAAAACGTGTGTTATGAAAAGATGAAAATGGCTTTTTCAATTTCAGTTTTTCATGATGATGATAATCATTCCTGCCTTGATTATTCGACAACATAGACTCTAAATATCTACTATTTGTAGTACGTTGTATTATCTCGGCCCCATAAATTTATTTCCATTAAAATGGATCATGTGCTCCGGAAAGTCAACAATCCAAACTTCTGTTTCCCATGCAATATTAGCTGAATGCTTTTTGAACTCTTTAAAGTCTGGAAATGCTGAAACGTAAACCTTACCGGCCTTGCAGTCTTTAAGCATTTCTTCCAGTTCAATAACCCGTTTTGGGGAAACAGGACCATGTGAAGCAACTGCTTCAATAAGGTACAGCCAATTATTCTTTCTGTCGTACAGAACTACGTCTGGAAGTTTGCTATGTGCCGTTATGGGTATTCCTAATTCTTTCAATACAGATTTTTCTACGTACAAATCTTTATTGGCGGTGTCGCCTAAATAAAGTACTTCGCTTCCTTTTGTAAATCTGGCTGCAAAATCTTGCAAGATAGCGGCCTGTACTTTATTATGTTTTCCTGCCGATAGTTTAAATGTTTTCCCGTTGCTTAGTTTTACGGGAATTAGCATTTGTTCTCTTGCACTCAAATACTTCTTTGAAAGTTCGCCAACCTCAGATTTAAATTTATCCGATGCTCCCTTCCAGCTCTTTGTACCAAAAGTTTTTATTGCCTCCAAAGCCTCATTTGTTAACGCATAATGAGCATGAGGACTATTTACTGGTAAACTTGGATTGTCAGGGTTGTAATCAATAATCCTTGCCTGAACGAATTGATGTAGAACCTGCCTTCGGAAGGTTTCCCTTGTGTTGGGAGCATATTCTTTCTTGTAAACGTTCTTACAGAATGCCATGATATCTTTTGAAACTTTCTGACTGTTTCTTGTGGCTTTGCTCCAACTATCTTGTGGCTTTATGCCGCAAAGAGCCAATAAAGTGCATGCTGAAATTTCATTTTGTTGTGCAACAGGTAAGCCTAATTCTTTAAGTATTTTTTTTGCGTCCTCAATCTTGCTCATAAGCGAATATATGCTCTAAGTTAAAGTGGTTGTTTACAATCTCATCAACCTTTGATTGTGAAAAATTATTTTGTAAAATTACCTGGTTTCCTATTTGTTTTAAGTCCTCCAAAGGTGGCAGTGGCATTTCTCTAAGTTCAGTTGCACTCACATTGATATTACCATTGAAGGTCCTGAAGTAGGTGTCAAATAGGTTACTGTTTAATAATGCAGATAGGCCTAATATTTCATTCCTGTCAAGATTTCCTTTAGGTCTATAAATATAGTTCAAGTGATTTTCAACACCGATAAATTCAGCTTGAGTAATGTCAACAAAATAGGGTGTCGCAACCAATCTGCTTTTATCATCCTTTGCACTGAAACGGCGAAGAAATATGTAATTCTTATTGGGAAGGAGGAGTGATTTAGTTGGTTCACACACCTCAATGTATTGTGGCTTGTTCTTTTTTGACACTGGCCACTCAAACTGCATTTTAGCGGTATTAATTAATTGATATAGTGGAGCTAAAAAAATTGTTCCGTTTGAAAATTCTTCATGTAAATATTGTGTTGCCCGGAATGAGACGACCGGACCAGTTGAAATTTGAATATCGTATTGATTTAAGCTTCCTGACCACGACTTAAATAGCTTGATTACTTTATCTTCTGTTTCATTTGTCGGAAGGTGTAAGATTTTCTCCTTAGAACTAAAGTCAACGAGTTCAGATATTTTATAAACCTTTTCTGTAAAATCTTCAATATCCTTTACTCCGTGAGAATGAGTAACAATAATTGAAGGAAGATCTCCATTCAGCCTTTGTTTTTTTCCTTTAAGGATGAGCGTTTCCTGCAAGACTTCCTCCCTGTCAAAGGTATCCCTCCTTGAATCAAACAAATGAATTTGCTCAATTTCAATTTCCTGAAAAAAGGCCTCACGAAAAGCCCTGAAATAATTGCCTGAAGCAAAGCTCCTCGGTGTTATAAAAATCAGCTCCCCGTTATTTTTGAGAAGCTTTGCAGCTACCATCATAAAGATGGAGTAAATGTTGGGTTGCCCCCAAACAATAGATTTTGCAGCAATTGCTCTCTTATCTTCTTTGGGAATTTTAAAATAAGGGGGGTTTGATATTACAATATCGTAAAATGCTACTTTAGGATCAAAAAATAATGTGGCCGATTGTTCAAAGCACTCTTTGTTTTCAAGAACAAAATCGTTTGCTTCAAGAGTTACTTTAAAGTTAATTTTATTTTTCTTCAGCCATTTGCCCAAATAATCCAGTACCGCTTGCGTGTAGGGCAAGATATTTTCGTCTGTCTCATAAACCACAAGCTCAATTTCTTTTAACTTGTCATTCCCATTTGCAAGTGTCCCTATAAGTGCGCTTGAAAGAATAGCAGTTCCACAGCCTGGGTCGAGAATCTTGAGCTTATCTTGCGTCCTTTTGGCAAGTCTAGCCATGAAATGAGCAATCGCAGTTGGGGTAAAAAATTGCCCATTGTCTTTCTTATGTTGTGTTGTTACAGATTTGGCATAGACTTGACCTACCCTGTCAGCAAAATCGCTGGGCAACTCATTAGTAAGAGGTTTTACATCTATTGACTTTGTCATGCCAACAAATTTAGTAAATGTTTGGCTTTTAAAGAAAGACTACTG
>SCQV01000374.1 GCA_004299085.1 Chitinophagaceae bacterium
AACGCGGCCCTATTGACTACGCTAATCGCTGATTAGGCAGCCATGGCATACTGTGTGTTGCCAATTAATGTTTGAATATTCAGATTAACGTGCTAATTATCCAACGCACGACATGCTTATGCTTTCCCTGCCTGATGCTGTCAAAACCGGTCGGCCCCGATAACATGGTGGTCAGTTTTCATTAACTGGTAAACAGTGCTCCGTATTTTTAAGAACTAAATAGGAACTGCAAAGTTAGCTCAAATATTCAGTTTTAATATCTTATCCTGGTTATTTCATCATGATGTATTGATTAACTTTGCCGCCACAGTGTTTATTTAAAAGAAATTGCAATCCTAAAAGAGACTCCGAATTTTATTCATGAAGTTTGAACTTATTGCCAAAGATAGTGCTTCCGATGCCAGAGCGGGGGAAATCCATACGGGCCATGGAACTATTGAAACGCCGATTTTCATGCCCGTTGGAACTGCGGGAAGTGTAAAAGCGGTTACACAAGAGCAATTGGAGAAGGATATCAAAGCACAAATCATTCTGGGAAATACCTATCATCTTTACTTGCGTCCGGGAACAACCATTCTGGAGAAAGCAGGCGGATTACATCACTTTACAGGATGGCATCATCCTATTCTTACCGACAGCGGCGGTTATCAGGTATTCTCTCTTTCAGGAACACGGAAAATAAAAGAAGAAGGTGTTACTTTTCAATCGCATATTGATGGTTCCAGGCATTTGTTCAGTCCGGAAAAGGTAATGGACATCCAGCGCACCATTGGCGCCGACATTGTCATGGCTTTTGACGAATGCACTCCTTATCCGTGCGAAAGGCACTATGCGCGGGAATCTATGGAAATGACGCATCGCTGGCTGCAGCGGTGCATCAACAGATTAAAAGAAACTGAACCTTTGTATGCTCATGAGCAGGTTTTATTCCCGATCGTCCAGGGAAGCACCTTCAAAGATTTACGGAAACAATCGGCGGAAACAATTGCAGGAAAAGAATGTGACGGCAATGCCATCGGGGGATTAAGCGTGGGCGAACCCGAAGAAATGATGTATGAAACTACCGGATTAGTTTGCAATATCCTGCCGAAAGATAAGCCAAGATATCTGATGGGTGTTGGCACGCCGTGGAATATTTTAGAAAGTATTTCTTTGGGAATAGATATGTTTGATTGCGTGATGCCGACCAGAAACGGCAGGAACGGCATGTTGTTTACGGCTAAAGGTGTAATTAATATCAGGAATAAGAAATGGGCGGAGGATTTCAGTCCCATTGATAAAGACACTCCGTGCTTCGCCAGCCGCCATTATTCAAAAGCATATCTCAGACATTTATTCGCGGCTAAAGAGATATTAGCCTTACAATTAGCCAGCCTGCACAACCTTAGTTTTTATTTAAATTTGGTGAAACAGGCGCGCATACATATTTTGCAGGGTGATTTTACCGAATGGAAAAATAAAACGGCAAAAGAGATGAAAGAAAGGAGGTAGGATAAATTTAAAGATTGTATGGTTCAACGTTAAATCCACTATGAAAAATTATAAAATGCCACAAAGGCTCAAAGTCACAAAGAAAGCACTAAGTGTAATTAGCTGTTCTACAGGCCTTTGTGAAACTTGGTGCCTTGGTGTCTTCGTGGCAAAATTGATAAAACTTACTTTTCATAATGGACTCAATATTCAATGTTCAACGAAAGGCATGATTAGCTTTTCTCTTTCTGACCTTATAACTTTTTTATCTCCTGACTTTATGGCTTTCGAGCTTTTTTGACCTTACGACATGACAAAAATTGACTGGTACATATTAAAGCGTTTTCTCGGCACCTTCTTT
This sequence comes from Chitinophagaceae bacterium, assembly GCA_004299085.1. Classification (GTDB taxonomy): domain Bacteria; phylum Bacteroidota; class Bacteroidia; order Chitinophagales; family Chitinophagaceae; genus FW021-bin31. Next base: position 1,832 of record SCQV01000374.1, read on the forward strand.
TATGCCATCATGATATTGACAGTAATATCTGTGGTAATTGACATCACCGAAAAAATCAACGATTTTATCACTAATCATTTGTCGGTATCCTATATTTTCGTTCACTATTATTTAGCTTTCATCCCCTATATTATTGCGTTGTTATTTCCATTATTTGTATTCATCGCGGTCATTTTTTTTACTTCCAAAATGGCTTACAAGCTTGAAATAATGGCCATCCTGAGTAGTGGTGTAAGTTTCTGGAGGCTCATGAGAGCATACTGGATAGGAGGGCTTATACTGGCGTTACTTTTGGGAATTGCCAACCAGGGAGTTATTCCTCATGCTAACAAAGTGCGTACTAAATTTGAGAATCAATATGTAAACAGTCCCGATCCGGATAAGAGTAATGTGTTGACGAATATTCATGTTCGTGTGGACACACTATCTTATGTTTCGATGAATGCTTTTTATACAACCGATAACTATGCATCCGGCTTTACATTAGAAAAAATCAGGGGGGAACAATTGCTATCAAAGCTGGAATCTCCTTCCGTAACATGGGATTCTACAGCGAAAGTCTGGAAGACAGGACGTGCGGTCATTCGTTCCATCAATGGACTGGAAATGAAGGTGAAAGTGATACCGGATACTTCTTTAAAGCTTAACCTTACCCCCAATGATTTGATGGTTAATACAGATGCCAAATCGGCTATGACAACTAAAGAATTAGACCATTATATAGCGCGACAGAAGCTGCGTGGAGCCGGCGGGTTAAATTATTTGTATGTAGAAAAATATCGCCGTATCGCCTCCGCCTTTGCCGTGTTAATTCTCACTTTTATCGGAGCCGTCATTGCTTCCAGGAAAGTGCGTGGAGGAAGCGGGTTACACCTGGCCTTGGGAATTGTTATCAGTGCTGCCTATATTCTTTTCATGCAGTTTTCAACCACTTTCTCTGTTAAAGGAACTTTGAATCCCTTGCTGGCTGTATGGATACCGAATATAATATTTGCGGGAATAGCCCTATGGTTGTATAAAAAAGCACCGAAATAAGATCATGAATCATCTTCCTGAACAACTAATTTCTTCACTGCGAAATACACAGGGTTTTGACGAAAAGTCATTTATAAAAATACATGAAGCTGATAAGCAGATAACGTCTGTCAGGCTTAATCAAAAAAAAGTTACAAAAGAAAAGATAGCGCAAAACGATTTGAAAAATACATTATCAGCATTACCTATGGACGGAAAAGTCCCTTGGTCTCGTAATGGATATTACCTGAAAGAAAGACCTTTATTTTACCTGGACCCGCTCTGGCATGCAGGAACCTATTATGTACAGGAAGCATCTTCTATGTGCATAGAATTTGTTTTAACGCACCTATGTGACCTGTCACGGCCTGTTCGTGTGTTGGATCTATGTGCTGCGCCGGGTGGGAAAAGCACGGCTATGGCAGGATTGATATCGGCGGAAAGCATTTTGGTAAGCAATGAGGTGATCGCTTCACGAACGCATATTTTAGAAGAGAATATCATCAAATGGGGATTACCTAACGTAATAGTTACGCAGAATGATGCGCGGGATTTTGGAAAACTAAAAGAATATTTCAATATTATTTTAGTGGATGCACCCTGTTCAGGATCGGGATTATTTAGAAAAGATCCTGATTCAGTCAGAGAGTGGTCATCTGAACAGGTGATGCTTTGCAGTCAACGGCAAAAACGTATCCTGGCAGATATTATTCCTTCATTGAAAAAGGGCGGGCTTCTAATCTATACCACCTGTTCTTTTTCACAGGAAGAAAATGAAGAGATGGAGGATTTCTTAATGCAGCAATTTCCTCTGGATAATATGGCTGTCCCATTCAAACCCGAATGGAATATAGTGGAAACATATTCTCACCTCCTGCATGCAAAAGGGTACCGTTTTTATCCATACAAGTTATGGGGTGAGGGCTTCTTTTTATCTTGCTTCAAGAAACAAAATGAAGGAGAAGGCGAGGGAAGCCTCACTATTAAAAAGCAAAAGAAGAATAGCCGGCTTACTGAAATAAACGATATGCAGAAATCTATTTTGGCTCCATGGATGGATGAAGCGGATAATTTCATTTTCTTTTCTTTAAAAGACAGTATAATAGCCTTTCCCCAATCCTCTCAACTGGAATTAATAACCATTCTCTCGCAGTTAAAAGTCGTTTATGCCGGTATTAAAACAGGCAAGATGGCAGGCAGGGATTTTATTCCGCATCACGCATTGTCAATGAGTATAAATAAGAATAAAAATATTTCTTCCTTTGATCTGAATTTGCCGGATGCCGTAAGATACTTGAGAAAAGAAACGCTTCCCATGAATGAAATACCCGAAGGATGGTTATTGGCGGCATATCATGGTCATGGATTAGGATGGATGAAGGGTATTCGCAGCAGGCTCAACAATTATTACCCGGTTAACTGGCGAATCCGAAAATGATGTTTACTTTTAGTCTGCAGGAAGAACAATCTTTATCAGTGTACCCGTTCCATCGCCATTTAAATCAATAATATTTACCGAAGCGTTTCCATAGGATAATTCTTTAAGCAAATTAATACGGGATTCGGTAACAGCCATTCCAAGAGACCGGTGAGTATTTTCAGGAGATTGTATTTTTTTCATTGCTTCAGCATTTGTACGGCCTATTCCATTATCAGAAATTTCACAAATGATTTGTTTGTTCTTTAAAGTCAAAGTAATTTTTAATACCCCCTTCCCTGATTCTTTGTTTCCTAATCCGTGTTTAATCGCATTTTCCACATAAGGCTGCAACAGCAAAGGCGGTATTTTATATTCTTCTTTAAGAAGCTCCGGATCAACTTGAAGCTCGTACCGGAAAGCATGATCATAACGGACGGTTTCCAGGTAAATATATAATTTCAGCGCTTCAATATCCTTTTCAACCGGCACTTCACGATGAGTCGAATTCTCAAGCACCAGCCGCATCAAGCGGGAAAACTTCAGGATAAAATCCAGCGCTTCTTCTTTCAGATCACGGTAAATAAAAGAAGAAAGGATATTCATGCAATTAAATAAAAAATGCGGGTTAATCTGGGTTCGTAATGCCTTCAGCTCACTCTCAAAAGCAGCTCTTTTATATTCTTCCAGGCCCTTCTGGAATTTCTCCTGTTGTAATTCATTATTTCTCCGCACGATCTCATTGCTCCTTTCTTTCACTTCTTTTTCCAGCTTTTCCTGATATCTCAACATGGAAACATGCAACTCATCCTGTAGTATTTTATTGGCCTCCAACTCTTTTATCCAGGCCTTTTCTAAAGCGATGGTTTTATTGCTTTGTATTTTTGATTTATATCCGAGCGCCCCTGCATAAGTGAATTGCTCTATCAATACGCAGGCAATAAGCACATTATCTGATGTTATCAAAGGATGAAGGAAACTCCCTTCCTGTATGCCAAAAAACTGAACAGATAAATGATACAAGCCTGAGATTATTAAAGCAAGCGCACCTATCATAAAGATTCTTTCCAAATAAGTCCAATGCCCGATGACAGCAATGGTTCCAAGAATGGCCATGCTTATAATCAGCAGAAAAATTATATTATTCAGGACAGTTAAGATAAAAGCTCCGGGCATTATAAATGATAAGACTGCATTCATACACCACACTCCCAGATTGACTTCGATAATAGTCATTATAATACGATCCAGCCGGGGATATCTTTTATCCGCATCTAAAAATGCGGAGGCAAAGAAAAAATACAGAATGAAAACAAGGTTTATCAATTCCGATGTAAACAGATGATTCAGCGGTTCATATTTGAATCGAAGGAAAGAAAATTCATTCAATGAGCTGAATCCGTAAATAAAATAAGCGAGTATAAAAAATGTGTAAATGACATAATACAATGCTGCCTTTTCTTTCTGAAAAAGATAGCGCGCCAGCACATAGCAGGCGAGGCTTCCTAAAGCGCCAATAAAGAAAAAACGAAAGTAAACAGCATATATATCAGTGGACACCTGAGTCATAATCATAGCGTAAGAAACGCTCTATTTTCGGAAACTATGAATGAGTTAATTTTACAATTACCTGAGATAAGTCTTCCGGAGTGTCAATAGAAATGCTGTCAAAAGTACTCTCTGCCAATTGAATAGCAAATCCGTTTTCCATCCATCGTAATTGTTCCAGGCTTTCTGCCTGCTCCAGCTTGCCTTCAGGAAGCTTTGAAATAGCCTCCAGCGTCTCACTGCGGTATCCGTATAAACCTATATGTTCGAAATAATCAAAAGCATGAAGCCACCTTTCATGGTTTACATCGCGGATGTAGGGAATGGGAGTCCTGGAAAAATAAATAGCCTGCATCCTCTTGTTGAAAACTACTTTGGTGATATGAGGATTAATTAATCTCTTTTCTTCAGTGATACGTTTCATGATCGTAGCTATCTGCACCTGATTACCCTGAAAGCAGCTCACTATTTTTTCAATATGGTCAGAAGCCACAAAAGGCACGTCTCCCTGAACGTTAATAACGATATCAGGCTTTGGATTTAAGCCGGAAACTACTTCTGCGCAACGTTCGGTTCCACTTTTATGGTTTGGAGATGTCATCACCACTTTGCCCCCAAAGGAAAGAACTTCATTTTTGATCCGGTCATCATCAGTAGCAACAATCACATCGTTTAGTAATTTGACCTCGTTTGTATTTTCATATACTCGGTGGATCATTGTTTTTCCACCAATATGGATAAGGGGTTTCCCCGGAAAACGGGTGGAGCTATAACGGGCAGGAATAATAGCTATTGCATTCATCACTCAATCGTTTCTTGTAAAATTAAAGAAATTTATGGTACAATGGAAGAACAACCTCTTGCATAAATAAAAAAGCCCCTCACCTAATTTATATGGCGAGGGACTTTTTATAAACCATTTTTTAACAAGAAAGCCCGACTACATTCCAGTACTACCTTCCGGCATACTTGGTACTGCAGTTACTACTGTAGCTTTTTTAGCGGCTTTCTTCTTTGCAGCTTTCTTTTTAGGAGCCGCTTTTTTCTTAGCTACTTTTTTTTTTGCTGCTTTTTTCTTAGCGGCTTTCTTTTTAGGGGCAGCCTTCTTTTTAGGGGCAGCCTTTTTCTTAGCAGCTTTTTTCTTTGGAGCGGCTTTCTTTTTTGCAGCCTTTTTCTTCGGAGCGGCCTTCTTTTTAGCGGCTCTCTTAGCAGGCTTTTTCGCAGCAGATTTCTTAGCTACTGCTTTTTTCTTGGCTGCTTTCTTTTTTGGAGCAGCTTTCTTTTTTGTTGTTGCCATTGTTTTTTGAATTTTGGGTTAGTAAATAAAAATACAAGAAAAAACTTTATGGCAAATCCCGCATTTTTTCAAATAGCGGGCAACTGTCAGGCCTGTGCCTGTACAGTGGCATCTAACATTTCTATTGAAACGAATGTCTTATTATTTCTACCTTTTTTGAATGTTACCACACCATCACATAATGCAAATAAAGTAAAATCTTTACCTATACCTACATTTTTACCGGCATGATACACAGTTCCTCTTTGTCTGATGAGGATGTTTCCTGCGACTGCAGGCTGGCCGCCAAAGATCTTGACACCTAAACGCTTACTTTGAGAATCGCGTCCGTTCTTTACACTACCTTCACCCTTTTTATGAGCCATTACAAATGGATTTATTAGTACAAATATATAAAAATAATTAAATAACAAACAAAAATTATGCTATTTCTTCAATTCTGATCTTAGTAAATTGTTGACGAAATCCTTTTTTCTTTCGAAAACCTTTACGGCGTTTCATCTTAAAAGCTATCACTTTGTCGCCTTGTACATGATCCAGTATCTCAGCTTTAACAGTGGATTTTATCTTATCACCCGAAACAATGGTATTATCATCATGATTGATCAAAATCACATCGGAAAATTCAACTTTATTCCCCGCGATCCCTTCAATATGATGTACAAAAATTTCCTGATCTTTAGAAACTTTGAACTGCTGTCCATTAATATTTACAACTGCAAACATAATCTTGTTAGTGTAATTTTGCGCAAAAGTAGGTTTTGTTTTTTAATTAGCAAATTTTTTTGACCAAATAATCCTGTTAAGGTAAAGGCAAAGTTGTACATTTGCCATTTTGTGCGAAGTCAGAAAAGTAGTTCTTATGAACGTCAAATCTCTTTTAGCAAAGCCCTTTGCTTTATATATATATAGTAAGATACAGAAAGATGCCCGGCAGGCATTGGCTACTCAGGATGCTATCTTGCAGAACCTGATAAAAAACGGCCGTAAGACTGTTTTCGGACGCGGGCATAAGCTGGATGATGTCAATACTTATGACGAATACCGGAACGCTGTTCCTATTCGCAGCTATGAAGATTTTCGTCCTTATCTTACCAAAATAAAGCAAGGCAAGCATAATATCTTATGGAAAGGACAACCGTTATATCTTGCCAAGACTTCCGGTACCACCAGCGGCGTGAAATATATTCCTATATCGAAAGATTCTATAGATAATCACATTGATACTGCACGAAATGCCCTGCTTTGCTATATTGCTGAAACAGGGAATAATAAATTTACGGCGGGCAAGATGATATTTTTATCCGGCACCCCTACTTTGGAAAGAGTCGGAGGCATTCCAACCGGAAGGCTGAGCGGCATTGTCAATCATCACGTGCCGCGCTATTTGCGGCCTAATCAATTGCCAACCTTCGAAACTAATTGTATGGAAGACTGGGAAGCCAAATTAGAAAAAATAGTGGATGAAACCATCAAGGAAGACATGACGCTTATCAGCGGCATACCGCCCTGGATGCAAATGTATTTCGACCGGTTACAGGCAAGAAGCCATAAAAATATTCAAGAGCTGTTTCCCAACTTTTCTGTATTGGTACATGGCGGCGTAAACTTTGAACCTTATAAAGCAAAACTGTTTGAATCCATCGGAAAAACGGTTGATACGATAGACACCTTTCCCGCATCGGAAGGTTTTTTCGCCTTTCAGGATAGCCAGAAGGCAGAGGGATTATTATTAAATACCAACTCTGGAATTTTTTTTGAATTTATTCCTGCGGACGAAGTTTTCGATAAAAATCCAACAAGAATACCTTTGAAAGATGTAAAGCAGGGAATTAATTATGCTTTAATTATTAACAGCAACGCCGGGCTTTGGGGATATAATATCGGCGATACCATTAAATTCGTTTCTTTAAATCCCTACAGGATTGTAGTAACCGGCAGGATCAGTCATTTTATTTCCGCTTTCGGAGAACATGTTATCGGAGAGGAAGTGGAGCAAAGTCTGATGAAGGCGGCAAAACAAGATCAGGTGAATATTACAGAGTTTACGGTAGCGCCGCATGTAAAAACACTCAATGGTGAAAAGCCTTATCATGAATGGTTTATAGAATTTGAAAATATACCGGATGATTTGGAACGGTTTGCTTTAAAGGTGGATCATCACCTTCGGGAAAAGAATATTTATTATAATGATCTTTTAACAGGAAACATTCTTCAGCCTTTAAAAATAATTCCGGTTAGAAAAAACGGCTTCATTGATTATATGAAATCCGCCGGTAAATTAGGCGGGCAAAATAAGCTGCCGCGTTTGAGCAATGACCGGAAGATTGCAGAATCAATGTTGCCTTATTCCATTCAGCATGTTTGATTATTTTGAATTTTAGCTTTATATGAATAAAAAAAGGATTGTTATTTTAGGGTCAACAGGCTCTGTTGGCAGGCAAACGCTGGAAGTAATAGCGCAATATCCGGAAAAGTTTAGCGTGGAAGTAATAACCGGGTGGAATAATACCGCGCTGCTGGCAGAGCAGGCAAGAGCATTTTTACCGAAGACGGTCGTTACAGGAGACAAAAAAAATTATCAGGAATTAAAAGATGCATTAAAGGATTTACCCGTAAAAGTATTGGCAGGAACAGAGGCTTTGAATGAGGTTGTTTCGGGAGAAGTGGACTTGGTAATGGCAGCCATTGTGGGATTTGCAGGATTAATGCCGGTATTAACTGCTTTAGAACATGGCGTGCCGGTGGCGCTCGCCAATAAAGAAACATTAGTGGTAGCAGGTGATATTGTGATGGAAACGGCAAAGAGAAAAAATGTATCTGTAATACCGGTGGACTCTGAACATTCGGCCATTTTCCAATGCCTGCAAGGGGAAAACGGCGGTATAGAAAAAATTATTCTCACTGCTTCCGGCGGTCCATTTATTGGCAAAAAAACTAATTTCTTAGTAAACGTAAAGCGTGATCATGCGCTGCAGCACCCCAACTGGCACATGGGAGAGAAGATTACCATTGATTCCGCCACACTGATGAATAAAGGGCTGGAAATGATTGAAGCCCGCTGGTTGTTTAATTTAAAGCCTGAACAAATTGAAGTCGTGATTCATCCACAATCGGTCATTCATTCGGTTGTGCAGTTTGTGGATGGTTCTTTAAAAGCACAAATGGGATTGCCGGATATGAAAGTTCCTATTCAATATGCACTCACTCATCCCGGCCGCCTGAAAAATGATTTCCCGCGATTTTCATTCAAGAATTACCCTAAGCTCACTTTTGACCGTCCTGATATAAAAACTTTCCGTAATCTTGCTCTCGCAATGGAAGCGCTTCAAAAAGGCGGGAATCTTCCCTGCATCATGAATGCAGCTAATGAAGAAGTGGTCCATGCATTTTTAAAAAATAAAATCGGTTTTCTGGAAATGACAGAAATTATCGAGGAAGCCATGAATTCCTGCCAGCGAATAGAAAAACCAACACTCGCCGATTATCAGCAAAGCGATCAATCAGCACGTGAATTAGCTCAAAAATTAATAGCACAGAAAAGTAACTGAGTGTATTTCCCTTAATTTTGCAGAACAATGTCTATAACTGTTATACTCATTAAAGCAGCGCAGCTTATCCTTGCATTGTCCATCCTGGTGATTTTGCATGAATTCGGCCATTTTATTACCGCTAAAATATTCAAATGTAAAGTTGATAAATTCTATCTGTTCTTTGATCCCTGGTTTTCCTTATTTAAGAAAAAAGTAGGCGATACTGAATATGGTGTGGGTTGGCTGCCGCTGGGCGGTTATGTAAAGATTGCCGGCATGATTGATGAGAGTATGGACAAAGAACAAATGAAGCAACCGCCGAAGCCTTATGAATTTCGCTCTAAGCCTGCCTGGCAACGATTAATTATTATGGTGGCGGGTGTGACCATGAATATGCTGCTGGCATTTTTCATTTTTGCTATGATCTTATGGGTTTGGGGTGAACAACGAATTCCTATGACCAGTCTGAAATATGGCGTTTCCTGTCAGGATTCACTGGCATATCAGTTAGGATTTAAAGACGGTGATCATATTCTGGCAGTTAATGGAAAGCCGGTACATTACTTCGAAGACCTTGGACCTGCTATCATCTATGCACAACAGGTCAGGATAGAACGGATGGATTCCGTTTTCAATATCAATATGCCGGAAAATTTAGTGGCACAGCTCATTAACAGCAAGAAAAAAGGAGGACTGTTTGTACCGGCAGTTCCTGCAATAGTAGATAGCATCCCCGACACATCAGCCGCATTGGCTGCTGGATTAAGAGTGGGTGATCGGATCGTCATGGTGAATAATGTAGCTACCCCTTACTTTGATGAAGTCGTGAGAAATCTGCAAAATTTAAAAGGCGACAGTACTAACGTGACGGTCATCAGAAATCACACACCGGTAGTTTTAAGAATGTATGTTTCGACCGATGGAACTTTAGGCTTCTATCAGACGGGTGAAGATCAACTTCAAAAATTAGGAATATTAAAATTAGAGACACGCAAATATGGATTTTTTGAAGCCTTCCCAGCCGGTGTAGTAATGGGCGTAAATAAGCTGAGTGAATATGTAAAATCTCTGAAGCTGATCTTTGAGCCTGCAACGGGCGCTTATAAAGGATTAGGAGGTTTTGGCACTATAGGGAAATTATTTGCCCCCACCTGGGACTGGCAGGTATTTTGGTTCTGGACGGCATTCCTTTCGGTCATGCTTGCTTTTATGAATATCTTACCCATTCCGGCATTAGACGGCGGACATGTGTTGTTTCTGTTATTCGAGATTGTTACCGGCAGAAAGCCAAGTGATAAATTTCTCGAATATGCACAAATCGCCGGTATGGTTGTCCTCTTTGGCCTGCTTCTGTTTGCCAACGGCATGGACGTGTGGAGGGGAATACAATCGTGGTTAGGAAAATAACCTCTTGAGGCCAATAACATCCTCATAGTTGATAGCAATGCCTCCATGCTGACTAATAGCATAAAAGGCTTATTGAATTAGGTGCTTAGTTCCCGTTAATCAGGAAATCATGGCATTGCCAAAACGACCTTAGGAAAATGACAGCCTGCCCCGCCTAAGGCGTGGGTTAAGAAATTTGCAAACCTGCTTGGCGGCAGACAGGATGGAGCGTTAAACGGAAAATAAGATTGGATTTAGGTGAATGCCGAGTATCACAAAGGCTTATTATGGATTAAAACCCAATCGGAGCATTATTTTCCGTAGCGGTCCGCCTCTGAGGCGGATTAGTCATTTTTCGTCAGTTCGGAACGATGCTATACCGATGCGTCAGCACTTGAATTTTCCCTACCTAGCAGGCAAGGTTTGGTTCTTTCTTTGGTTCTCCACAGGAGTCCTTTGGACAAGCCAAAGAAAGAACAACTATATCAAGGCTACCAGCTTTAAATACCTAATTCTAAAGGCATATTCTATAAATTCAGAACTCCTGATCTTTCGCAAAATGAAAACGCGTGAATTTTGTCATCATCGCATTGCGATCGGGCCTTAGAAAAAAAGCAGCCTGCCCTGCCTCAGGCATGGGTGAAGAAAATTTACAGGGAAGGCGTGAAAATGAAATCAATG
>SCQV01000375.1 GCA_004299085.1 Chitinophagaceae bacterium
TGATAAATGCAATTGAATGATCATCCTTAAAAATACAATGAGCTTCTATTCCGTCACCCGGTGTAATTATTTTCATATCCTGCTTGTCCACGGAAACCATTCCAATATGCCGCCGGTCAATATCAAGTTTATCAGGGCCTGTATTTGCGCTGAAGATCAAATGTTTTTTATCGGGAGATAAGGCAATATATTCTACCATAAAATGCCCGGGGGTTAATAACAAAAGCTCACCTCCAGTTGCAGGAATAGAATATAAATGTGGCCAGTTATCTTGTGTTGATAAAAATATGATTCTGTTATTGGCTGCCCAATGCAAATTAAATCCACCATTAGTGGTAGGTACTGAACCTCTTAAAGTATTAGGAGATTTCCAAAGCAAGACGCTTTTAGTATGCTGAATATCCGCTATTCTTATTTCACAGGGACGAGGATATTGACGTAAAATAGAATCCGGTGCACCGCCAATAGCCGGCATGCGGACAAAGACAATAGAATCACCCGTTGGTGACCAACGTGGTGAAACGTCCCTTGAAAAGGTGGGATCTATCCATTGAACAGGAGCATTATCTATATTGTAAACCCCAATAAAAGAATGATCGCCGCGATCTGCCACAAAAGCTAACCTTTTACCATCCGGCGACCATCGAAGTGATCCAATGCTGCCACGGGTTTCAAATAGTAAAGTAGGCTTTGATGAACTGTCAACAGACATAGACCATACTTCCTTATTATTCCTAATAAAAAGGACTCTTTTACTGTCAGGTGAAATCAATGGTGAAGAACCATCCTTTGCCAACAGATAATTTTTACCCGTTGAAATTTCAACACTGCGAATTTCAACAGGTGGAATGAGTGGGTAAGAAGCCGGATTGACGGGTACATTGTTTGACCAGTTACCTTCGGGAGCCCCGCCTCGTGCATACACCAGCCATTGGCCATTCTCAGAAAAGCTCATATCGCTGATCTGTTGACCATCATCACTGGTATCATGCGTGAGTTGTTGATAAGATACATTATTTCCTTTTAAAAAATAAATATTTCTTCTGCCTTGTATGTCAAATGTCCACGCTATTTCACTATAAGCCGGCGCGCTGCATAAGTTATCAGGAAAAGGGAATTCCAACAGGCTTTTGAGGCTTGCCTGCGCATGAGCTAAAGAAACATTGGCAATAGCAATCATGAAGATTGCTAACAATGATGAATAATTTTTCTTGTAAAACATTTTCTATCTTTTAGTATCATTCCTATTAAGCTTCCCACTCCGAAAGGAGTCTTTTGGACAAAGTCGCAATGAGCACAAAGGGAAAAACTTTGCCGACAATCGGGTTTGTGGACTTCGTGCCTTTGTGGGATAATATACTTATTTCATTTTAAGGATAAATGTCCAACCAAATCAAGCTACGAACTTAAAAATATCTTCTGTGAATTTCAAAGATTTTTTGAAAGGATGCAGCGTTTTGGATAAAAACATTAAGGACATTCATATTGATATTTTACAACTCCTATCAAAGTGTCCCGCCTTTTTATAGCTGTAGAAGTGATTTTGCCGGTGGCATCGAAATCATAACTATATTTAGTCGCACCTCCTGAAATTGATTTTATCAAATTCTTATTTTGTAAAAAAGGCAGGTAATACCATTCACGAACTATCCCTTCTCTTGAAAACAAGGCATATTCTATACCTGCTCCTTCACTATTAGGCCTATCCGTATAATAGTCAAAATAGAGAGTGTCAAAAGGAGTAATCTCCGATATGATATTTCCATCGGACCAGTTATAAGTATAGGTCTGTGCCATGCCTGTGAAATCAGTGTAATTGATTTTATTTAGTTGGCTCCCATCATAGATATAATCACATTTTGTCCAGATGGAACCCGCAGTATCCTGTACCTCAAGGTAATTAAGCGGCAATCCATCGGCATTGAATTGTATCGTGGTTTTGCTAAAAAAATAACTATCTATAATTCTTTCCATAACTGTCTCTATCACCGTATCTCCTGTATAGGTATAAGTATCCGTAGTAGTGATATTAACAGGCTGGACGGAAATTGTTTTCGTTTTTAATTTACCATCCGCATAATAGGTTAAGGAAGTTGAACTACTATCAATAGCCAAGGTAACACTTTGTATGTGGCAGTTTGAATTACGCGGTTTAGTGTTATGCTTGTTGCAACCACCTAATAAGAGGCCAGTAAGTAATACTAAAATCAATCGTATCTCTGCTTTCATAACAATAGTTTTTTAGCAAAAATTTAATCTATAAAATCTGTCATCTATAACAAGTAGGTAATGCTTTGGGAGGTTAAGTCAAAATTGTCACTTTAATAATATAAGCAAATATAAGAAACAATCCCTGGCAAATCCAATAACAATTAGTATGAAAAATTATTTCATTTTACATAACGGTCATAACAGGTTAACTTTGTTCTTATCCGATTGGACAAACCTCAATCGAAGCTACTTTACTCAAAATGTAACGCTTAAAACAGCCGGAAGATTATTTGTTCCCATCCTACCCTTCCAACATTTCCACACTCCCACTCAAAATTCATCCTACCTTTGCCGGAACAAAATAATCCGGATTTTGAAAACAAAGACTTTAAAGAGGGACAAAATTAATATCATCACGCTGGGCTGCTCAAAAAATATGGTGGACAGCGAAGTGTTGAGCGGACAGTTGCGTGCCAATAAGATGAATGTAATGCATGAAAGTTCAACAGGCTTACTTACCAAGAGCCAACGACTGGATTATAATATTGCTGTTATAAACACCTGTGGATTTATTGATAAAGCCAAACAAGAATCCATTAATACCATTTTAGAGCAGGTGGAATTGAAAAAAGAAGGCCTGATAGAAAAAGTCTATGTGACCGGCTGCCTGAGTGCACGTTATCGTGATGATTTGGAAAAAGAAATCCCGGAGGTGGATGCATGGTTTGGCACGATGGAAATGCCGAGGCTGCTAAAGACATTAAACGCCGACTACAAGAAAGAATTAGTTGGTGAAAGGCTATTAAGCACACCTTCACATTATGCGTATCTGAAAATATCAGAAGGATGCAATCGCACTTGTACCTTTTGCGCCATTCCTTTAATGCGCGGCGGACATATTTCCAAGCCCATGGAGCAAATCATCACCGAAGCGGAAAAGTTAGTCAGCATGGGCGTAAAAGAAATTATGCTTATAGCACAGGAACTAACTTATTACGGACTGGATATTTATAAAAAGAGATGCCTTGCAGAGTTACTCAATAAATTAGCGGATGTAAAAGGATTGGAATGGATCCGGCTTCATTATGCGTATCCTTCAAAATTCCCATTAGAAATTCTGGAGGTAATGCGTGAACGAAAAAATATTTGTAATTATTTAGATATGCCCTTGCAGCATGCTTCTGACAATATTTTAAAAGCGATGCGCAGGCAAATTACCAAAGCAGAAATGATTGAGCTATTGCAACAAATCCGGGAAAAAGTTCCGGGTATCTGTATTCGTACTACACTGATTGCTGGCTTTCCCGGAGAAACACGAGAAGATGTGGAAGAATTAAAACAATTTTTGGTTGACCAACGGTTTGACAGGGTGGGAATATTTACTTATTCACACGAAGAAGGAACCGGCGCCTACACGTTGACAGATAATATCTCTTCCGAAGAAAAGGGACATCGCGCACAGGAAATTATGGAAGTGCAGAATGAGATTTCTTACGAAAAAAACCTTGATAAGATAGGTAAATTTTTTAAAATATTAGTTGATAAAAAAGAAGCCGGGCGATATATCGGACGAACAGAATTTGATTCTGTAGAGGTGGATAATGAAGTGATCATTGCTTCTGAAAAAACAGTACCTATCGGAGAATTTGTGAATGTTCAGATCACAAAAGCGTATGATTATGATCTGGAAGGAGTGGTAGCAGAAAGTTTGAATATTTGAATGATTGAGCGAATGGATAAATAGCGGTAAATTCAACATTCCTATTTCTGTCCACATTTGTGCTTACTGTCTGGCCGGCATTTCTCAAATGTTCCACTCTCACCAAGACGTAAATCACGGATCGGAATGCACCTAAAGACAATTAAATGCATTGCACTATTCGCTTATTCCTGTACCCATTCGCAGCCATCTTTATGCTGCTTATTGCCTGATGCTGCCTTCACTTCAATTTTATTCATTCCTTTTTGTAAACGGACATCCTTCCGGATCACTCTTTTCAGATCATCCGCTTCCTGCGCTCCCATTGATTTCCCATTGACGAACAACGTTGCTTTTCCGAGATTGGTATAAGCTTTCACCGGAGTAATAAGTTGCTTTCTGCCTATAAATCATCTTTCGGTAATATAAACCATCGGAGCGGGATTCCAGTTGGCCTTGTAAAAATAGTAAGCATCTTTTCTTACCTGCAGGTTATAAGTCACCAACCCTTTATCATTCATCGCTTTACTAAAACCTTCATTACGAATAGCTCAACCAAAATGCGTCAGTACCCAAATAAATTTAGCCCATAGCCGTGCTTTTAAATGAGCACCATACAGTGCACTAAGTTATTCAAAAACAATTTTATATTTTCCATCCAAATGACGTGTTTTGTCCACCAGTAAAATACGGTAAAGCGCATCGCCCCAACCTTCCTTCAGGGCAGGATCGGTTAATGGTTCCTTTTCAATTTTTACATCAAATTGTTTTGGATCATAAGAAATCTGCAATCCGTAAGAGTCATCGTCTGACCGAATGATGATCTTATCTTTTTTTACCTGAATATTTTTTAGAGGAGTAATCAACGAGAGAGTAAAAGGTTGGGTGTATTTTTCAAGTGCATATTTTTCCGTAAGCATAAATTGTTTCCCCTGGATAAAGTCCATGCTCCTCATCCAGCTTTTTACACCCGCCTCTTTCGGATACGTATCTGCAAGATTCATGGAGAAATGATAATTGCCGCCCTGCGTATTAAACCTGACATCTGTTGCCCGGTATGCTAATCCTTCATGTTGCATGATACCATTAATAGTTGGCAGATTATGCCAGACAGATTGCATGGTAAATATTTTATACCGGTCTTTGCTGAACGTTTCTTTGGTATAAGTGCCTACGCCGATATCAATGATGGCGGGTTTGCCATTGACATACAAAATAAAATTACCCACATCGTTGTGATTATGGCTTTCACCGTTGGTTCCTCCTTTTGCAGCCAGGAATAATCCATCAGAAGATCCTGCATGGGCACGGGCTGTCAGCACTTCCAAATTTGGAAACCATGCATATTGAAGTAGCGATTCTTTAGCAGGTGTATTAATAATTTCAGGATAAATTTTTAAATAATTGATAAACTCACCGAGATCATGATCCAACTGAATAAAATGTTGCGATGCATTACCACTTTCATTGGCAAGCCAGGAGGCAAATTGCTTCAGGGTATCATCCCGGGCAGCTTCACCGAAATTAAAAACAGAGGCCACATCCGGCGTAAGATATGGATGTGAATCAGCAAAATCAACATAAGCCCGGCCGGCGATATGTACTTTCTCAATATATTTTCCCATTTTTCCAATGAGTGGTTTACCGATAATGTCTATTTTATTATATGAAGCGCTTTTTAAAATATGCAGGTATTGAATTAATTGTCCGCCGGCATGGCTCCAGTACGCCGGCCCTTCATCGCACCCACCATCATCAGGATATTGATTGATAAAATTGTCCACACTCCTCATCGTCTTATACACGGTATTTACCAACTCGGCACTGTCATCTTCCGTAAGCAATGCAGTCACTAATACATTATGATTGCACCAGGGATTCCAATTGTTGACACGTTGGCCATGAAAACCCATCCACCAGAAATCATCCCGTTGCAGAAAAGGTTTGATAATTCTTATTTCCAATTCGTATTGTATCCGTTCAGGAATAACCGGAGCCACTTTTGCCAATTGATCTTTCAATAAAAGATAAGTCCATGACATGAGCGAAGCCGTTTCTTCCGCACCTAAATCCACGATATTTTCACCCGGGTTCGGCAGCGGCGTATAATGATGCTGCAAAGACAAATGTGCCGGTAATGCCCAGGTGCTTTCTTCGCAAATAGCCCAGATGCCATTGATGATTTGCGGGATAAAACGTCCATGATGTTCCAGTAATTCAGCCATCACCAAAGCGCTTAATGCAGCGCGGCGTTTCCCGCGCATGGCTTCATAATGGGAACGGTTGCCATTTTCAGCAAACTGCAGAAACACCGTTGCAGGTAAATTGGGCCATTCGAAGGAAAGGTACGTTTCACCATTGTGAATAAGCCGCTGACGCGTGGAATCAGGGATCTGATTTAAAAGTGTATTAATTTGTGCTGCCTGCTGTTCCCGCCAGGTTGTAATCCCTGAGATTTCTTTTGATACTAATGCAGCATTTTGTCCGGTGCTAAGCCAATTACGGGGTGCTTGCTGAGCAAAAGCAGGTAATGAAAGAAAAATGATTGCAGCGAGAAAAAGCCGTTTGATGATAGTATGCATGGCGATGAAAATTTTTTACAAAAACATGATAATTTTTTCAATAAGACAACTTTATGAGCAAATCGGGTATATTTTCTTCTTTTCCCAGCCCGTATAATATCACAACATCTTTATTTCGAATAAATGATATTTTTTTAGTTGAGCAAAAGAGCTATTTGTACAAAATAGCAGTACTAACAATAAAGCTATCTCCTTCTTTCCGTAATGAATTCTTCCATCCACTACCAGCCAGGATTTTGCGTCAGTTTTTTATTTAAACCCAATTCCCTGGTTGGCAATGGCCACAAATAATCTCTTTGAGGATTAAAGCTACGTTTGGATGCAGGCTGCCATATTGAAAATCCATCTGAGTTAAATTGAGCGGCAGGAGCATTGGGCATGTCGGCAGGGAAATATTTGGAACCCAATAATGCCTGTGGCAAAACAGTTTCAGCCGTTTTCCATCTTAACAAATCCCAATAATGGAATCCTTCAAAACTTAGCTCTATGGTTCTCTCTCTCCTTATTTCCGTCCGCATATCCAACTCATTCGCCTGAACGAATTCATTAGTAAGAGGAGGCATGTTTACTCGGACACGGATCAGATTGATGGATTTGTTTAAGTCCTGATCGCTGATGGAGTTATTCAATTCATAAGTGGCTTCCGCATAATTCAGCAAGACTTCTCCATACCGGATAATCATATAATTGAGAAAGCTTGTCTGTTGGGTAAATTCTGAAACTACATTATACTTCTTAATATTATACTGGAAACGCGGAGTATAAGGTATATCACCGGTTATAGATCCGATTATGTCGCCTTCTTTAGTAAAGGTCATCCCGAATCTGGGGTCTCGGTTCCTGAATACAGTGAGTGAACTTGTTTCATCTTTGGAAGAATCATACAGGGATTTCCCTCCAGGTAATCCATCTTTATAAAGGTACAGATCTACCAGGTTGCGGGTACCAAATATATCACCATCTGTTGCCCATCCTCTTTCAAAACTGTGAGAAGCAATATTATTACTTAAGTTCTGTCCATATAAGCGAGCTAAAATAATACCATGATTCGTAGCATACGTGTAATTTGTTTCGGATGCATCATTCTGATATTGAAAAAGATAATAATAGCTGCTGTCCGGATCGGGCGCATACTTAAACAGACTGCATTCACCACTGCTCATAATTGTATTACATGCATTGATACATATTTGCAAATGCTTCTGGTAATTGCCCTCATCATGAAATTTATCCCAGGTGCCTTCAAATAAAGCTACTCTTGATTCAAAAGCTAAGGCGGCGGTAGAAGTAATTCTCCCATATTCGGATGCCGGCAATGCTGAAGGCAGCGGGCAATGAGCGGCGGCATAATTGAGATCAGCATACACAGAGTCAAGAACTGTTTCTCGGTTTATCCTTGAAGAATACAATAATGAATCACTCAGCGTAAGTGTTTTCATAATTAACGGTACATCGCCAAACCGTTTTACCAGGTCAAAATATCCCCATGCCCTGAAAAAATGTGCTTCTCCAAGATATTGATTGATGGTGGCAGTGTCGCCGGTTACGCTAGCGGCATGTTCAAAAATATTGTTACATGCCCTGATTAAGTCATAGTCTCTGTTCCAATTACCGTCCGTGGCAGGAGCCAGGCGAGAGCCATCACTGACCTGATTGATCCCTAAAATACCAAACGCCGTATTTGACATCAAGTCTTCAGCAGGTTCGATGCTGGCAGGACCGCCTAAGCCGGGTAAATAAGCATATAAATAATTACAGGCAAGCTCCAAATCATTGGGTGTTTTCCAGAAATTGGCATTAGTGAGCGTTGTCTGCGGCAATTGATTCAAATCCTTTTGGCAGCCTGTAAACGCAATTGAAACAATGGCAACGAATACAAGTACATACAAATATCGAAGTTTCATTTTAATATCATTTAAATAATTAATAATAAATATTAAAGAGTCACATTAATCCCAAATGCATAAGAGCGGAAGAAAGGATATTCAAAGCTGGCGTCATCAGGGCTTTCGGGATTATAATACTTGTACCATGCTTTGGTGGCTTCCCAAATATCTTGTCCGCTAAAGTAAATTCTTGCTTTAGTGATCTTAATTTTCTTTGTCAGCCTTTCAGGTATCGTGTAACCTAACTGAATATTTTTCAAATCTATATAAGCTGCATTCTGTACCCAGTGTGATGAAATCACTGTGTTTTGCGTTCCTCCCTGATATAAGCGGGGAAATTTAGCATTAGGATTAGCCGGAGTCCAATAGTCCTGGTTGATAGCCCACGGCATTCTCCAGCTATTAATAAACGGAACTATCGTGTAACCGTAAATCATATAATTACGCTTACCCACTCCCTGGAAAAATACGGAGAAATCAAATCCTTTGTAAGTGATTCCCATATTCTCTCCAAAATTAAGACGGGGAGAAGTATTACCAAGATAGACCAAATCACCATGATTGTCCAATGTATTATTACCCTGGTTTATTTTGCCATCGCCATTTATATCCTTATAAATAAGATCGCCGGGGCCGGTACGGGTATCCTGAAAAGCATGCTTGGTAACCTGATCCTGTGTCTGGAAATAACCCTGCGCCTCATAACCGAATATGGAATGGATGGGATATCCGGGAATAGCAGTATTTGTCCCAGCACCTACCACTACATTGCCGAGATAACGGGTTATCTTATTATTATTATTATCCAGGTTGAAGTTAACATAATAGCTTACCTCTCCTACTTTATCCTGCCAACCTACATTGAAGCCCCATCCCCACGTTCTTAAAGAGGCAGCATTCGAGGTGCTCGGAGCCACTCCTAAAACGGCCGGTTCATTCAATGCAATAAGCATATTATCATTATTGCGAACATAGTAGTCAAAGCTGCCTGTCAAGCGATCATTAAATAACGAAATGTCCAACCCACCGTCACTTTCTTTAATGGTTTCCCATCCAATGCTGGGCGAAGGCAATGCAGACTGATATACAGAAGGATTGGATACATTATTAAATGGATAAGCGCCGCCCTGATTAAGAACGCCGATATAATTATAATTATTCTGATAGTCCTTGCCAAGTTGGGCATTTCCCTGTTCACCCCACGAACCTCTTAATTTCAATTCATTAAAGAAGGGCAAAGCATTATTAAACCAAGGCTCCTGACTTATAACCCAACCGGCTGAAACGGAGGGGAAAGTCTGGCTCCTGTGTCCGGGCGCCAGCCTGGAACTTGCATCATTACGTACGGTTGCCTGTATTAAATACTTTCCCTTAAAATCATAGTTAAGCCTGCCGAAATAAGAAACCCAAGCGTTAGTTTGAATATTATCTCCCACGGAAGGCGGGTTGTTGGCACTGGCCTGTAAATTTAAAGAAGGTATGTTGTTGGAAATAAGGTTGGATTGAGCGGCGCCCACATCATCATAATCATAAAATTGATATTCAAACCCACCTAAAATATGAAAATGATGATTGGTGGCAACATGCCAGTCATAATCTGCCAGCAATTGTACATCGTGATTAAGAATAGTTTGCCTTTCCTTGGAAATATAATTCGGATTATTCAGATAATTAGCAATTACCGGCACTCCCTGCTTATTATAGCTCCACAATGGAATAGTTTGACTAAACTGATCATTATTGTATTGCTGTAAATGTGGACTATAGATAGCGCGTAAATCAAGTCCTTTGACAAGGTTGGCCGCCTGCAAAGTAAATACCCCATCAAAATTATATTGACTCTGGTGTCTATAGCCGCCATCTTTTAATTGTTCATAAATGGTAGAACCACTTCCTGTCTGTGCATATTTGGTATCGTTAGTTCCCGGTAACCATATAGGATAGATCTGACGCAATTGGAACAGGTTATATAGCAGTCCATAATCATTATTCACAGCCACATTCGGCGATTGGGTTAAAGCTTGCGTGTAAGAAATGCGTGAGTTCAGGCTGAAGATAGAATTAAAATGATTCGTCAAATTCACTCTGGCGTTGTATCTGTTATATCCATCCGGCCCAATCTTGAAAGCTCCGTCTTCATGATAATATCCAAGAGAGATAAAATAATCAGTCTTGGCATCGCCGCCCGAAACAGACACATTATGCGTCCAACTGGGACTGCTCGTGCGCAAAATAAGTGGAGCCTGATTAAGATTAAAATAAAAACCATTGAGGGATGGGATTGAGCTATTGTATATAAAATTAGAATCCGTGCCTTTCATAAACCCAAGCTGCCGCTGTGTCCATGCATCAGGCAATCCCGCATTTTCCCTGGCAACATTAGCCATTTCACCTTCCTCCCAGGAAGGAATTCTTTGTGGCAGATCATAGGTTTGCTTGATGGTATAAAGCCCCGTATAATTGACGGTCAATTTTCCTTTAGCGCCTGTTTTTGTAGTTACTAAGATAACGCCTCCTGAAGATTTAGCACCATATATACTCGCTGCTGCTGCATCTTTTAATACTGAAATAGAAGCAATATCATCAGGGTTAATGTCTGACAAGTCTCCCGGCACTCCGTCAATAATGACTAATGGGCTATTGGTACCGTTGAGGGAAGAATATCCCCTGATATTGATGTTCCATCCTTCTTCACCGGGTTGCCCGTTAGTGCGGGTGACAACCAATCCTGGAGCAGCGCCCTGCAGAGCCTGTATAGCGTTGGAAACAGGCCTGTTCTCCAATATCTTTTTACCTACTACCGCTACAGAGCCAGTCATGTCCACTTTCTTCTGAACACCATATCCTACAACCACTAACTGCGTTAATGTAGAAACTTCCGGTTTCAAAACGATATTAATCTCCCTCCTACCATTTACTGCTATATCTTGCGTTTCAAAGCCAACATAAGAAACCACCAATACGGAATTATCCGGCACGGTAAGTGAGTAATTTCCATTTGCATCAGTGGCAGTACCGGTACCGCCTGATTTCACCTTAATGGTAACACCAATTAACGGGTTACCTTTATTATCCGTCACCCTGCCTTTTATCTGGATCAGTTGTATGTTTTCCGCAGAGGATGTCAGATCCATTTTTCTTTTTACAATAATGGCATTCCCCATCAATTGATAAGTGAAAGGTTGATCTTTAAAACAGGCGGCCAATACTTCTTTCAGCGGTGTTTTGTCTGCATCAATAGTTACTTTCTTCGCATGGCTTAACAGATCATAAGTATAAACGAACTGATAACCTGTCTGCCGGTATATTTTTTCAAATACCTTTTCCAGCGAAACATTCTTTTTCTTCAGTGTTATTTCCTGCCCATAGCCTCTGGCGCTGACTTGTAAACAGGTAATGGTTAAGAGTAAAACCATGAGCTTCATAACCAACAGATTCTTTTTGGTTAGCAGGCAATTCCTGTGTGGGATGTTGCCAATAAAATTTAATTGCATAATTTGCAGTGCCTGCCTAACCGGCAGGTAGGTTTGGATTAATGAAATAATATCTTCCTCGAGATGTTTGTTTCAAACATGATCCTGACGTATTCCGGGTTCCGATGTCAGTCGGGATCCGGTTTTTTTGTGGATCATGCTTATTTTTTTAAGTAGTGTTATATGGCATGGTAAATGATTTTTTGGTTTTTAGTACTTTATTTAAATCCTCAATCTTAAATCCTCAATGCTCAATCTTCGCGATGGCCATTCTTCGACAGGCTCAGGATGACGGTTCATTCTTCATAAAATCTAAGATCTAAGATCAGCGATCTGAGATTTTAGATGACTTACGGCATTACAAAAACCGCTCTTCCCTCTATCCTGAAATGCACATCACCCGTAGCTGACAGCATATCCAATATCCCTGATATATTATTATTCCTGCTGATAATGGCCCCGAAATACTGATTGGGTAAATCGCCCGCATAATTCACTTTTATGTCATACCAACGCACCAACTGCTGCATAATAGTATGAATATCTGCTTTATCAAACCGGAAATACCCATCCTTCCATGCAATGGCTTGTTCTACATCCGCATCCGCATTTATATTTAACGCTCCATTTCCGCTTAATTGAGCCTGCTCACCCGGCTCTAACTCCAATGTTTTACCGGAACTATTGACCTCCACTTTACCTTCCACCAGTGTGGTGACTACATTCTGTTCGTCTGTGTATGCATTCACATTAAATTCAGTTCCCAATACTTTGATGCTTTGCCTCGCAGTGTTCACTATAAACGGATGATCAGCATCCGTTTTCACAACAAAATAGGCTTCCCCTGTCAAAGTAACCGCTCTGGTATCCTTCTGAAAAACAGCAGGATAAACCAATTCAGAACCCGCATTGAGCCATACTTTCGTTCCATCCGATAACGTCAGATGGTAATCTCCACCCAGCGGCGTTGTCAGTGTATATTGAACAGGCTTTGCATCGGCGATTTCCAGATTTCCACTGCTGATATTAATCCTATTGCCTGCCAGTGAAAAGCTGGTGTCTTTCTGATTAAGCATTACCTGCACATTTCCCGCTTTCAAAATCGCTTTGGCGCTGCCGGGTTTAATATCATTTTTAAACTGCGTAGCCGTTGCCATCAGGGGTGCTGATGCCGGTGGTTTTTTATAGGTAAATAAATAAAAACCGCCTGCTAAGAGTAAGGCGGCCGCAGCAGCGGATGCCATCCACCGCCATTTCGCGCTTCTATGTACCGGAAATGGCTTCTCTTCTACTCTCTGCCATATTTTATGATACAACCCCTCCCAATCCACATCGGAGAATCTTTCATCCTCCGCATGCGTTTGCATCAGATGCTCAATATAAGCATGTAAAAGGTTGTTATCAGAAATCGTGGCTGCCCAACGGAACAATTCTGCTTCTTCCGTTTCAGTAGCCGTCCTGTCTGTATAAGCTTTTAATAAATAATAAACCCGTTCTTCAGAAAATGACATGATGTATGGTATGGGAAAAACTTCCCCTTTATAGTAAGAGTGCCGGGAATGGAAAATGTACTACTTGTTTGAAAAAAAGTAGGCAGCCACCGCTAAACAACTATTATCCGGAAGGTCCCCCACAAAGCCACGGAGAACACCAAGTAGAATCTCAGCCTTTTGCTTTGGTCTGGTAGGTTTGTGGACTTTGTGCCTTTGTCCAAAGGTTCAAAGAACTCCTTTGTCCGTAGGACTCCTTTGGAGTGGGAGATATTTTGCGTCATTTTATGGTTGACATAACACTACATGATTAAGCAGACTATCAACATCATCACTTTACTAAAGTGCAACCGTATATATTTACACGCTTTCAGCAAATGATTTTTAACAGTGTTTGGAGAGATCTGAAGCCGGCTTGCAATTTCTTCTCTGCTCAATCCCTCTTCTTTGCTCAAATGATAGATTAATTGTTGTTGCGGAGGCAGCCCACCCATAATATGTTGGAGCAACTGCATATTTTCTTTTTCAATCAGTTTATCTTCGGTAAGACACTCCCCTTCCGGCATCTGTTCGCTGACCTTTTGCTTCATCGTTTTTTCCAAAGCCAGCTTTTTAAAATGAGCGGAAATGCTGTTGTAAACAATGGTAAATAAATAACAGGTTGGATTCTCTATATTGGATAACGCCGTACGTCTTATCCACAGCGAGACAAATACCTCCTGCACAATTTCCTCTGCTATATCCGGCGAGCGGGTCATTTTCAATGAAGCCGCATAAAATCGTTCTTTATAAAGATCATATATTTCCCTGAAGGCACTTTCATCGCCTTCTGAAATACGTTGCAATAATTCTTTTTCACGTGTAAACTTCTCCGATAACATAATCCGGTTTAAAACAATCGTTTGCAAATGCGGGTAAAAGTACGAAGAATAAAATTAGGGATAATTTGGGTTTGGATATTTCCAAAAATTGATTACTTTCACGGTGTCTAATCTAAAAAACCAATTCTATATGCACATTTTATGGATTATTATTATCGGCGGAATAGCCGGGTGGCTTGCCGGTAAAATTATGCGGGGCGACGGCTTCGGAATTATTGTTGACGTCATTGTCGGCATCATAGGCGGATGGATCGGCGGCAGCATCCTTGGCTGGTTCGGCATTCATGGCGGAGGCACCATCAGCGATTTGATTATTGCCGTCATAGGCGCCATTATCCTTATCTGGATAATCAGAATGATTCGTAAAATCGCTTAACTTTATCCTCCAGCCTTTGCTCAGGAAAGTTCCTATTGAATTGATTTTCTGGATTACTGCCGTCTTATCATTAGCGGTAATGGATCTTTCTACGCCTCATTACAGCCTGTGTGTCTTCCGGCTATTCGGATGGCACCATTGTCCGGGATGCGGAATAGGTCATGCTATTGCATATTTTATCCACGGTAATATAAAAGCTTCGTGGCAAAGCCATCCGCTGGGAATACCTGCATTTTTAGTTATCCTGCACCGTATTGCAGTCTTAGGCGCACCTTATTACATGAAAATTAAAAAACACTTTTATGGATACAAGCTTCCTCTTAACCCTGCCGGGAATTGACAATATTGAGTTGCAATTCTTACAAAATTTAGTGACCGGAATGAATGATCAACAAAAGCAACAATTTTTAAGCATTTATGGCGCCCGGCGCAAAGACCCCCAAACTATTTTACTGCTGAGCCTGCTCGGATTGGTTGTCATTGCAGGGATACACCGGTTTGTATTAGAAGAGATAGGAATGGGTATCTTGTATTTTTTTACCGGGGGACTATGCCTGATCGGCACGATTGTAGATGCTATCAACTATAAAAGCCTCACCTGGAAATTTAATCAGGCAAAAGCATTGGAAAGTGCCAATATAGCCCGTAGTTTTGCAGTTTCACAAGGCACAGCCTAATGTTAATAAAAATCAAAAGTTTGGCCTTTAGAGAGCCGGATTGCAAAAAAATTGAAGTACCTTTGAGGTATGGGAAGATTATTGGAAATAGCGCTTGAGGTTATATTCATTTATTTCATGTACAAGCTGATCTTCGATTTTATTATCCCTGTTTACCACTCCGGTAAGAAGATGCACGAAAACATGAAAAAAATGCAGGATCAGATGCAGGGACGTATGAATCAACAGCAGCAAAACCACTATGAT
>SCQV01000376.1 GCA_004299085.1 Chitinophagaceae bacterium
ATGCTTTGCACCGGTTAGATTCCATGCAACTTGATTTAATTATTGCTGAATATGTTCCCGATGAAGGAATCGGAACAGCCATAAATGACCGTCTTACCAGGGCGGCTCACAAAATTACCGCATGAACAAAACCACATTAATAAAAAACTTAACTTTTGTAAACGGAAATTTGGTTTACGACAATGGAAAATTTAACAAAACACACAATGGAATGAATCTATCTATAATAACTCGCTGAATGAAACAACTTGTTACATCAAATTTCAAACTTGGAATAATTGCTGGAGGCAGTTAGGGAAAATGACTGCGTTGGCTGCAAGCAATTGGATGTCAAAACATCTGTTCTTGACAGAGATCCGGATTGTCCCACTTTGTCAGTTTGCAGTGTTTTCATCAAGGGAGATCCTTCTGACTACAATGATGTGCTGAACATCGTGAAAATGGTGGATATGCTTACTTATGAAATTGAAAACATAAATGTAAATGCGCTGAAAGATTTAAAGAGGGAAGGCAAAGAAATTTATCCGGAGCCGGAGGCGCAGGAGATAATTCAGGACAAAGGGTTGTAAAAAATATTTTTGAGGAGCAAGCCGTTCCATCACCTGAATTTAATTTATTCCATCATTTGAATGAGATAATTCAGGCGCGTGCGGCTGGAGGACTAAAATTTCCTCTTGTACAAAAACTTTGTAAGGGAGGTTATGACGGGAGAGGAGTTGTAGTTATTAGAAGTGAAAATGATCTGCGGCGCTCCACCAAACTAATTTTAAATTGTTCTCTTCTTGCCGTTTTAACTGATTTTCATTTGTTAAAAACGGTCAATATTTTTCAGGCATAGACAAAATCTCTTTGCCATAGAGGGGTCAACATACTCCGGAATATCCACACAACAGACAAAAAAGGTTAAATGAATCAAAAATCCCCCCAAAATTATATCAATCTCAGATTTAAAATATGGGATAGCTTATCAATAATCTCTAATCCAACCAAACTTTTCTCTGATAATATGTTCTTTTTCATTTCTTACAAATTCAAGATAGGCTTTTGCGGTTGGAGATAATTTCTTGGATTTCAGCCAAATTAAACGCCAGTTCGTGGTAATAGGTAAGCCTTTGATGGGAATTATTTGTAATTCTTCATTTCTTAACTCATATTTTAAACCAATTACAGGCATAATGGAATATCCAATCCCAGCCATAACTGCTTGTTTAACCGCCTCATTTGTAGCTAATTGGATTCGTTTGTGGACCGGTAATTTGTTTTTCGCAATAAATGCTTCCATTGCATCGCGGGTGGCGGAACCTTGTTCTCGAAAGATAAGTTGCATTGAGTCAAACAAGGATTTCTTCGAGATTCCTCTCCCCATCTTTTTATTATTTTTCCCAATTAAAAAAAGCCGGTTGGGCAACAGTATCTCCTGGTTTATTTTTAGTTTTTTAGGTAAAACAGACACCAGGGAAAAATCGACTTCATTGCGTTCCAGGCTTCCTACCACCTTCAATTTATTGGTTACATCAATATTGAGGTCCACCCCTTTGTGCAAATCGATAAAACCGGAAAGGAAACTCGGCAGAACATATTGCCCGGTTGAAACCGAAGAGATGTGAAGCCGCCCCGAAAGTTCACCTTTAAAAGCTGAGGTTTTATAATTCAGGGCATCTACTTCATTGAGGATTTTTTCGGCTGATTCAGCTATTTGATATCCAAAATCAGTGATATATAATTTTCTACTGACCACTTCAGTCAAGGGAATAGAAAATTGATTTTGAAAATTTTTTAGTTGAATGGAAACGGCCGGTTGAGTCATATAGAGTTCTTCCGCAGTCTTGGTAATACTCTGATTTTGTACAATCTTGAGAAAGATTTGGAGCTGGTTTAAAGTATAGTCCATAAAATTAATTAATGCATTACATAGCGAAGATAAATAGATTTTATTAAAAAGGTTTCTCTTACTTTGCCCCTCGAAAAATTCAACATCTACTAATGGTGGTTGAGTTAGAATAAAATTTTAAATACAACATTTAGTTAATGAACAGTAAGAACCCCAGCCCGACCACCCTTTTCAGAATGGTGTCGGGCTTTTTATGGCTTTTGTTCTTTTTAAGCATCGTGTTTATTGCGGTTTACTATCCCGAAGCACCTCAATGGGATTGGAAAGGAATTTTCCGCATCAACGGCCTGACTTTGATTATTTGGGCAACAGTAACGTTTTTCAGTGCAGTGGTCAGTACTTTTGCGAGTAAATATCTTATCGGATTCCGCTACTATAACCGTTTTATAGCCCTCAGCTTAGGTTTCACCGCTTCGGTTTCGCTTCTTGTCTTTGCAGATTATATCCTACTGTTTTTGTTATCCTGGTTTGGAATGGGATTCTTTATGGCACGATTGATTGGGATTGATGCCAGGTGGGGCGAGGCTCGCGAAGCAGCCAAATATTGTCAAAAACATTTTTCCATTGGCAGCTTATTCCTCGCCGCCGGGATGTTACTTCTTTCCTTCTATACGAATCAATTTACACTTACCGGCCTGGAGCAACATTTTAACGACCTCCCTTTTTCCATCCTCCTTACATCCGCCTTGTGTATTATCGTAGCTGCGACAATTCAGTCTGCTATGTTCCCCTTTCACCGTTGGTTGCTTTCGGCTATGACTTCCCCCACACCAGCATCGGCACTAATGCATGCAGGATTTGTCAATGGAGCTGGTATTTTGTTGATGCTGCTTGCCCCTTTGTTTTTTAAGTCAAATACGATGACGCTTCTAATTATTATTGGCGGAGTTACGGCTATTGTAGCCCAATTTGCCAAACTTATTCAGGTGAATATCAAACAAAAGCTTGGTTGTTCTACCACCGCTCAAATGGCTTTTATGATTATGCAGTGTGGCTTGGGCTTCTTCAACGCGGCTGTAGTTCATTTGATTCTACACGGGTTTTATAAAGCTTATCTGTTTCTTTCCTCTGGGGAAGAGATTAGTCATATTTCGCCCAAGAAACATCAACGAAAAAACCTTAATTATCTACAGGCTATAGTAGTATCTATCTTGGGAATTTTGGGGGCGCTCTTTTTTGCATGGATTACGGGGAAAGGTTTGAAATTGGATGGTGGTATTTTCTTAACGCTTATTGTAGCCATTACGGTAGGACAGGCAATGGACAATATTATTAAGCGTCAGGAACTTTCTAACATGAAAAAAGCGATTGTGGGCCCTATTATATTTTTTATCAGTATAGGACTTTACGCGCTGATGTATAATGGTTCCACCATATTTATGAAAGATTTACCAATGATTGATCACCCTGAACCGCTTTCTGTATTACAAATTGTATTTGGAATCATTTTCCTCATCGGTTTTTTCATTATGAAACTGGAGATCTACGAAAACTTCCCCTGGCTTTATGTGAGGTTGGTTAACGATTCACAACCCTATAAAAAAACAGTTTTACGCTATAAGAAATCTTCAAAATGAATCATCAGGAACTTCAAGATAAAATAAATCAGGCTGCTCATGTTATCGGGAAAACCTGGCCTTTATATTCTTTTGTCACAGCCAATCCCTTATCGGGTTATGAAGGACTCCCTTTTTTGGAAGCAATAGAGCAAGCGGGCAACTTATTGGATGCATGCCTGCTCCCTGAAGCACATGTTTTTCGAAAAGCGTGGGAGGAAAATAGGATTGATGCTGATGAAATAAAGAAGTTGCTTCAGGAAGCAGGTAAAAAAGAATCTCCGGAACATTATTTGGCTGAATTGGAAGCTCATCCTACAGTTGAACATTTAAATGAAAATCATGAACTTGACCGGCTTACGGTTAAATGGCTCTCGCTGTTTTTGGATGAAGGAATGGCAGCATGGCCTATGCCATTTAAGGAAATGGGGTTTTACACGGCTTGGCGTAAGCTCATCATTTATGATGAAGACATTAAGAAAAGGCTTAATGGATCCATTCCAAAGTCACCGGAAGAAGCGCTGTCCCGGGTGCTTGCAAATTTTGACGAAAAAGAGCATGTTAAGATTTTTGAACGACATCTTGCTGCCTTACCCGGATGGGCAGGTTTTATCAAATATCGGGTTGAAAACGGTTCTATTTGGAATCACGAATATCCGGTGAGTCTTTTGGAATTTCTGGCGGTCAGACTTTGGATGGCGCGTTGCCTCATGGCCCCCATTATGCCTAAGTTGCCTGAGAAAAAAGATCCCTCACTTATAGAACTTAAATATCTTTGGCTTGAAGCTTGGGAGCAGACTTGGCAGAACAGATTCTTAAAAAAGATAAAGGAAAATTCTACTCAATCGAATAAAAGAAAAACTTCAAGACCGCATGCACAGCTTGTTTTTTGCTTAGACTCCCGTTCCGAGATATTGCGTCGGCTTCTTGAAAAATGCGGAAATTACGAAACCTTCGGCTCGGCGGGATCCTTTGGGTTACCGATGAATTACCGCAATCCCGAAAATGGCTTGGTTAATAAATCTTCACCTGCTATGGTGCCTTCGCAATATGCAGTGCACGAAGAACCTGCACCAAATCAAGAAAAAAATGTCCACAGATATGAAAAAGAAGGAAAACGAATCGGTGCTTATAAATATTTCCTCAAACGGATGAAGAATATACTTCCCTCTGCTTTTGGATATGTAGAGGGATCCGGCTTTTATTATGGCGCATTTATGTTATTAAGAATTTTTAAACCCAATACGGCTAATCGTTTGATGTTGCGTCACCATGAAGGATATGAAAGTATTTATGAACCACACATTTGTGCTATTGACCAGAAAGATTCTTTAGAAGAAATTCTCCTGGATGAAAAGGTATCTTTAGTGAAAGGAGCTTTTGATTCTTGTGGGTGGAGAACATTTGCGGCTTTGGTTGTTTTTACCGGACATGCCAGTCATAGCGCCAACAATCCGTATGCTTCCAGCCTCGATTGTGGTGCCTGCGCAGGAAATCCGGGAAAAAGAAATGCCCGGACCTTAGCAAGACTGGCCAATTCGAAAGAGGTGCGGAAAGTATTATGTGAAAAACACGGCATTGATATTCCTGAGGATACTATTTTTATTGCTGCGGAACACATCACTTCGTCAGACGACGTACAATTGTTTGATACCCAAGTTCCCGAAAGCCACCAGAAGATTTTGCAGCAGCTCAAGAAAGACCTCTCGGAAGTGAAGAAAAGCATGACAAAAGAGCGTCTGAATGAGCCGCAGAACGCTGTTGCTATGGCCAAAATCAAGTCAAATAGCTGGTCGGAGGCTCGTCCTGAATGGGGATTGTCCGGGCATGCCGGCTATGTTATCGGCCCTCGCTCACTTACTATAAATGGGGAGTTTAGTGACTGCTTTTTGAGCTCCTATGACTGGCGCATTGATAAAGATGGCTCTATTCTAAAGGGTATAATGCAAGGTCCACTACTCGTTTGTCAATGGATTAGCAACCACTATTATTTTTCAACAGTAAACAATGAGGTATTTGGCGGAGGATCAAAAATCACTCACAATATTACAGGAAAATACGGGGTAATGCAAGGCAACGGCAGCGATTTGAAAATGGGTCTTCCTTTGCAATCTCTCATGAAAACAGATGACGAGGTATTCCACCATCCTATACGCTTAAGTACGCTTATTCAAGCGCCCAAGAGCTTTATAACCCAAATACTTGTAAGCGATGAAAAGCTGAAAAGTTTACTGGATAATGGCTGGATTCATCTCTTCATTATGGATCCTGAGAAAAATAACATAATTGAACGCTACAATCATTATAGTAACCTTTGCTTAATCCAAATATGAGACAGTAGTTCTTCTATCCGATTAATTAGATGGGACGAGATGCGGTGACCACATCTATGAGCCACTTCTGTGGATTCACCTGATGCGGCTTGCAAGTGCTAATCAACAAGTAAAGCGTGCCAACCCTTTTTGCAGCTTCCTGACTTCCACAGAACATATAGTTTTCCACACTTGTACAGATTAGGTCAGCAGGCTCAATTTTAGTAAGATGTTGGTAACCTCCGGGGTTAGATCAGCAGGTGTAATTTTATGGGCTCTTCCTTTGTTCTTCTTTTGTTGTGATAGTTCAGTTAGGTCTCCTAAATTTACCCCTTTCTTTAAAAACGACAATTGATAATGCATGCGATTATAAAACGCAATTTTTAAAATAATTCTTGTACTTTCATTCCGTTAATCAGCTTATCTGCCATTGCCAACTACATATTCTGAAGCCGAACTGGTATCGCTGTTAAAACAGGGACAAGAAGAAGCATACAGTTATCTATACGACCATTATAGTGCTGCTTTGTTTGGCGTCATTTTAAGAATAATTATGTTGCAGGAGGAGGCGGAAGACATACTCCAGGAAGTATTTATTAAAATCTATCATCATATTGGTAATTAC
>SCQV01000377.1 GCA_004299085.1 Chitinophagaceae bacterium
TGTTGTCAACCGTGAAACTCTTATCTTTCCTTTAAGCAAAGTAACTTTAGCAGTTGGCTCGTCGTTGTAAGCATCTACATTAAAATGTGTTCCCAACACTTCCACTTTTATCCCATCATCTACAGAAACATTAAATGGTTTAGCCGGGTCCTTTGTTACTTCAAAATAGGCTTCTCCTGTAATCTCCACATCCCTGTCATTTCCGTTAAATGCAGTAGGAAAGCGGATCGAAGAGGCTGCATTCAGCCATACTTTAGTCCCATCCGGCAGCATAATTTGATATTCACCGCCACGAGGAACAGTCAATGTATTATAGACTGCTTCTTGAACAGATGCGGTTGAGTTACGATAGGAGATTTGTCCGTTGTTCAATTTCATCACTCTTGCATTTCCCTGTTGAGCTATTGTCCCTTGAGAAACGCTATCGAGCACAATAGTTGAACCGTTTGCTAAGGTTAATACCGCCTTACTACCGCCTGGAACAATATCTTTTTGTTGCACCTTATGAACAGTAATCATTTCATCCGACGGCAACTTATTTTTTGATAAAAAAATACTTCCGCCAATAACAAGAATAATAATGATTGCGGCAGCCGCTACCCATCGCCATGGCCTCCAAAGCAAAGTTTTCCTGGTGGAGCCCGCCTCTGCTTCCGTTTTGTCTATCAGTTGTCCTATTTTTTTGTTCCATTCTTTCTTTGAAATGATGGGGTCGGCGCCGGCAGCTTCTTCCCATAAAAATTGCAGATCATCTGATAAAGCATTCTTTTCCCGCTCCGCCTGTAACAAGCTCCACAACTCAGCATATTCATCTTCATTTATCTGATTGCTCAAATATTGCTGAAACAAATATTGCAGGCGATTTTGATCCATTTCCATACTCCGGTTTTAGCCGTGATGAAAGAAAGACGAAAAAAATGAGGAGGTGTACTAATGGTAATGAAAAAAAATTTCAGAAAAAGAAAAGCATCATCTGATTATTAGCTGCCAGGTGCCCGCGAATAAATTGTAAGGAAGCAGCCAGATGATTCCGGACGGTATTTTTAGAAAGGTGCAGTCTTTCAGCAATTTGCTCATAAGTAAGCCCATATTCCCTGCTAAGCTGGAAAACCATTTTACGCTGGGGAGAAAGCAGGGAAACAGCATCCTGAATAGCCACTTTTGTCTCTTCTAATAATATATGTTGATCTGCGTTTTCCGATGAAAGCATTTCCTGCATTTCATTCCATAGCTCCATTTGCTGAAGTTTACTTTTCTGCGTATAGCGGAGGAAGTCCAGCGCTTTATTTTTAGCTACGCAAAATAAGAACGCTTCAAAATTATTGATTTCATCAAGGATTGATCTGCCCATCCATATTTTTAGAAATACATCTAATACCATCTCCTCTGCAGTTTCTTTCGATTTAATAATTTTGAAGAGATAGACAAACAGGCGGTTTTGATAACGTTCAAACAGACTATTGAATGCATCTTGATCTGAAGCTTTAATCTTCCGTAGCAGATCCTCATCACTGTAAGCAATTCTATCAGGCATGGAATGTAAGTTTTCAATTCATGCGATAAAAGTATGATAAATTGCTTAAACGGTTATAAGAAGGTGATAAGAATGCTGTGCAAACGGTTGAGTAATGATGGATAGCTGAAAAATACTTGTATTATCGTAAAAAAGCAAAAGGAGATTTTATGGAACGTATCATGCTGGAAGTGGATGAAGATGCCGGTAAAAAATGGCGATCTGCTTCACCTCAACTTAAATCGGATCTAATCAGATCTATTGAAATGCAAATAATTAAAGTCGTTGAGGCCAACAAAATAATAGATTCGTATGCCTTACCTGGTGTGCCGTTATGTATTAAAGTATTTCAGGATTGGATAAGAGAAGCAGAAAAAAACGACACTATTAGTATGATTGATGCTAAAAAGAAATGGGCAAGAAAAGGAACGAAATTGGAAAAGCTTATTCGTTCAGTCTTACTGCTAATGCCATTCAAAACATAGATAACAATAATTAACAAGAAGCCCTCTTATTATGTTTCCATTCCTCCCATCACCGGATCTGTGAAGCTGTCTTTCCCCGTTTCCACATGGCCGGCATAACGTCTTTCAAAATTATCCATTCCTTTTATCCGGATGCTGAAGTCATACCAATTGTGGCTTTTATTTAGATTTAAAACAATAGATTGTTCTTCTTTTACTGCTTGTAATTCTTTCCTGACAGTTTTGTTTTTATAAGCGTTGTCGGTAATTTCCATCTGATAATGTTGAGATGGATGTAAGTTTTCACACATTACCACTACATTTCCAGTCAGTTTTTTCTTCAGGCTTTTGGCGTGCTCATATTCAACAGCAATCACCACTGGTGGGTCTGCTTTCTTTCCTTTAAATTCTCTGAAAAATCCGTTCGGTCCATTTACACAAATATGATAATAGTTATCATCAAACAAATCAAAGGAAAATGAATCGCTTATCTTATCGCCCGCCGCTACTGCATAAGAACGACTGGGTAT
Source organism: Chitinophagaceae bacterium (assembly GCA_004299085.1). Classification (GTDB taxonomy): domain Bacteria; phylum Bacteroidota; class Bacteroidia; order Chitinophagales; family Chitinophagaceae; genus FW021-bin31. The sequence continues at coordinate 2,508 of SCQV01000377.1, forward strand.
ATCCTTTCCGGGGATATATGCATTAAAGGCCGAACCGACAGCCTGTTTCCCGAATATTTTATCTTGTGCGCTGAATGTCATTCCGAATCCTTTTTTATCATCACTTACGCTACCTTCCACATACAATTCGTAAGGTAAAGCACACGAGGGTTTTATCCCTTTTTCCTGACCAGGCAATAAGCGGGATGCTGTTGGACTTTTATTCACTTCATCCATCTCTTCCCGAGATAATGCCTTGTAACCGGCCGGTATCTTTTTGAATTTAGCATTATAAATCTTTTCTATAAAAGCATCCTTTTTCAGATAAGGAAGCTGTGCTGTTTTCTCCGCATGATATGGTTTGAATGCTGAAGTTAAATTACCGCAAATCGTTCTGCGCCACTCGCTGATATTACTTTCTCTGACATCTTTGTTGAACTTCTTTTTAAAAAAATCTTCTAAAAACTGTAAGGTGGAAGTATGGTCAAACACTTGGGAACAAACCTGTCCCCCCCTGCTCCATGGTGAAGCAATCATCATCGGCACCCGAAAGCCTAATCCGATGGGTCCGCCCCTGGCTTCTCTTGCTGGCAATCCTTCTTTCAGCTCATCTTCGAGGTAAATGTATTCCACGCCGGTATCTATGCCTTTGGAACACCTTCCTGTCTGGGGATTTTTAGGGTCTGGAGCTACAAAAGGCGGAATGTGGTCAAAATAACCGTCATTCTCATCAAAAGTAACTATGAAAATAGTTTTTTTCCATACTTCAGGATTATCTGTTAAAATATTCAATATCTCAGAAGCATATAAAGAACCGTACCACGGAGCGCTTGGATGATCTGAAAGAAGCTGGGCACTTGCCAGCCAGGAAACGGTGGGTAATTTTCCCTCTTTCACATCGTTACGAAACTGATACAGCACATCTCCCTTGGGAATATTCAGCTCACGTGGTGTGCCGTTATCTTCATAATTCAGCGGAGTTAGCTCATGATAATAGGGATCATCAGTGTTAATGGTAAATGCACGTTTATACAAACTTTTCTCTTCCGGAGTTAACTTGTCAAAAGCTTCTTGGCTGTATGCTGTTAATTCCTTTTTTGCATTATCCAGTACTTCCTGTTTTTTTGTAATGGCCGTTTGTATTTTTTTCAAACGTTCATCGTTGTTGGGTAAAGCTGCAGCTTGTTGCTGTAAGGATTGAATTTCATCAGGAAGCTTTTTTACCTGATTTTGCAAACTCTGAATATACCGTGCGGAAAATTTTACGTTGTAATTGGCGTACCATTCCAACGGATTACATCCGAAATTTGCCAGCCAGGCCCTTTCCTCTCCTTCCAATCCACCACCGCATGCTATATCATTCTGATAAAACTTCCAGCTAATCCCATTTTGCTCAAGACGTTCAGGAAAGGTATTCCATATTGATGGTATGGTACCATAGCTTTCATCTTCGTTACGGATAAAAGCTTTGGAATTTCCATGCTGTTCTGAACGGATTGTTCCTGTCCAGAAAAAAAGACGGTTTGGACGTGTGCAGGTAATTCCGGAACAAAAATTCTGATCACAAACGGTAAATGCATCTGCCATGGCATAATAAAAAGGAATATCTTCCCGGGTATAATATCCCATCGTCAGAGGGATGTCTGCATAACGTTTATCCCGAACGCGTTTGGAGGGAATCCAGTTATCATACTTCCCCTCATTCCATGCATCCACCTGGCTGGAACGAGAGTGCGGTGTAGAGCCCATCCAGGTAGCTTTGGTGTTTTTAATATCGAAGTGAAATGGTGAAAATGTCTCTCCTTTTTTATTACTTTGTAACCAAACTAAATTCTTATCTGGTAAGGTCACTGCCC